>DAOTAI010000006.1:0-30232 GCA_035593865.1 Acidobacteriota bacterium | reverse complement strand
CAGCCCGGCAAAGACGTCGAAACTGCCACCCACCCCGTGGACAACCGGCACCGCCATAGCGCCGAGATACCGTGCTACCCACAGTTCCTTCTTGGGTGTTCCGAAGGCGATAAAAAGAACGTCAGCCCGCGAACCCCGGATTTTTCGTGCAATGTTCCATTCATCTTCCGGTTTGAAGTAGCCGTCTTGCCAACCAGCAATTTGAACTCCGGGGTATTCTGAGCGGACTCGTGTTAAGACGGCTTGCAGGACCTCCTCTTTGGCGCCGAAGAAAAAGACGCGATACCCTTTCTCATCCGCCTGTTCGAGCAACCGGTACATGAGATCCGTCCCATTAACGCGGCCCGGCAACGGATCACCCAGGAGGCGTGAAGCCCAAACCAGGGGCACTCCATCGGCTCCAATCAGATCAGCCGATTTGACACTGGAGTTCAAACGGCGATCCGATCGCATTTTCACGATCTTTGCCACGTTAACGACCGAAATGTAATGAGGCCTCCTGGACTTGATAAAAGCCTCGGCAGCCTCAACGAACTGGTCGAGCGTCAGTCTGCTGATAGGGCAGCCCAAGACATAGGCGTGTTTCTTATCCATCAGCAACACCGCGAGATGACTCTTACAATGCGTTCGGCGGCCTTCCCGTCCCATAAAGGCGGAAGTGATGCTTTCTTCCAATTGCCCGCGATTATGTTCCTGAGCCCCGAAAGGATCCGATCCCGGTCCAGCCCGACAATCTCGTTAGTGCCAACTTCCACAGTGACCGGTCGCTCGGTGTTCTCCCGAAGAGTCAGGCAAGGGATTTTGAGATAAGTCGTCTCCTCCTGTATGCCGCCGGAATCGGTCAGGACGGCCCTGGTCCTCGACATGGCAAACAGGAAGTCCAGATACGACAAGGGAGGAAGCAAGTAAATCCAACCGGGTTGAATCTCCCTGACCTCCTCGTTGACCTCTACGAATCGGTACGGGCGTTCCAGCCGGCCGAGCCGCTCCCGGGTCCGCGGATGCGTCACGAAAAGCACCGGCAGCAGTTCACTTGCCGCTTCAAGGATCTCGATGACCTTTGAGAGTTGCGCAGGTTCATCGACATTTGAGGGTCGATGAATAGTGGCCAGAAAGTATTGCTGGTTCGAAAGTGCTCGAACGCGAGGTGGCCCACCATTTAATGAACCTGAGAAGCGAACCAGAGAATCGATCATGGTATTGCCGACCAGATGAATTCGCTCTTCCGGAACGCCTTCCCTCTGGAGGTTGCGGTTAGCGCTGTTTTCGGTGGTAAAAAGAAGGTCGGAAATGGAATCGGTGACAATCCGGTTGATCTCTTCCGGCATTGTGCGGTCGAAGCTGCGCAGTCCAGCTTCAACGTGGGCCACTGGAATGTGCATTTTGGCCGCCGTTAACGAGCATGCCAGGGTGGAATTGACATCACCGCCGACTATGACCAACTCGGGTTTTTCCTGCAGGCAAACCGACTCAAACCGCCGCATAATCTCGGCGGTCTGAACCGCATGGCTGCCGCTACCGACGCCCAGGCTGTAGTCCGGATCCTTGATGCCAAGGTCGCGAAAAAACACCTCGCTCATTGCCCGGTCGTAGTGTTGCCCAGTGTGAACGAGTATTGACGCAAACTCCTCGCTCTGGTGGCTCAGTTCGAGGAGAACAGGGGCGATTTTCATGAAGTTCGGACGGGCGCCGACTACACTGACGATTCGCTTTTTATTCATAGGTTGGTGCAAACAGCGGCAGGCGTTTTCTGGTCGTAGTCCCGAGCTTCAGGCGGTGTTTGGTTTGTAGTACGGCTTTAGCGGGGTCTTGAATCGGTCCGATAGCAGTACCTGACCGCTGGGCAAACTGCCCGGCTAAAGCCGGTACTACGAACTTTCGATCCCGGCCGCGCGGGAGATCCGCCAGGACCAGCACATGCCTTAACCGCTCTCAGACGGGCGAGATCTCGGAAAAGAAAGGAACCGAGCCTGCAATTGAGGCTTTGCCAACCAGCGTTGCACAAGGCTGCTTAAACCCGAAGACCGGAGAGTGCCACCCCAGGATTGGCAAAAGAGCAGCCTGTTCTATCATTACTTGCAGGCGGGAATCGATCTGAACAAGCAGGGCCCTTTCACCGCTCGTTACCAGGAAACAGTTGTTTCTTACCTGTGCAACCCGGCATTCGGGCGAGAAATGAAAAAAGAGTTCAACATCGTGGCGGCCGTGACACTCCAAACGATCCACAACAGCCAGCGTTCTGGATTTCTTGAAGAGCCGGAGCCTGCGATAGTGAATTACAGGGTCGGCCAGGCGACGATAACCGTCGTGCCAGCCCTCTACCTCGGCCGAACCCTCCGAATCTTCGAACGATTCCAGATAAGCGTTGACGCGGCTGCTCCAAAGGAACGTTCCGGCCTGCTCGGCTTGGTCTCGCCCATCGATTCGAATGGTGTTGTGAGCCGCGGTCGAGCGGAAATACTGCCGCCAGTTGGACCAATCGTAACAATAGGTTCCCGGGTCGATCAGGAATTCCCGTCCGCCAAAACTGAGCCAAAAGCTGAGTGCGTCCGCGTGAGCATGGGCGTAAAGAGGCCCCAAGCCGAAAGAACCGGCATCAAACACAACGACAATTTCCTCGTCACTGCCCCGCCCCGCAGAGAGAACGTAGTATCCGCCCGCAGGAAAAGATTTCAGATCAGAATCAGGCGCATCGAAGGAAGGCAGCGGCAAGCTTTCCGGTTTCTGGCCCCAAAGCAGCAAAGTCTGGCGTAAATCGGGCACAGGGCGGCGCCTTGACTTTCGCACAAGGCGAACCAGCGATTCCGTCCGTTTCTGCTGGCTGTCCGCCAGGTTGATCACCTGGCCGTTGTCGCCATCACCGAGAATCGGAGAATTGCCTTTCCGATCCCGAATGGCGTCAATGAACGCGATCATCCGACCAAGACGTTCCCAGAATTCGGTCGGGAAGTAGTCTCCTACTGCTTGCCCGAGAGCACCGGCCAATAGAAAGAATTCCGATACAAACAATTGGTATTCGACGGCTCTTTCCCGATGCACACCGTCGCTTTCGGATTGCCGGAACATCTCCTCCACCAGCTTGCATCGCGCAAATTTGCGCCATTTATTCGCCTCCCGAGTGGCAGGCCAGAGGGTGGCGGCAATGTAGAGTCCCGCCATTTCTCCCACCAGGTGGTTGTTAGCCGAGGAGTGGCGCGAGTAGCACTTGCGAATGAAGTACTGCTGCAGGTAGATGGCCTTCAGGACGTCCTGATTGACAAATTGCCCGCTAATCAAACGACCTTCAGCTATGAAGCTGATAATTCCCCAGGTAATCAGCCGAAGGGCGGCCTCGAGCGGACTTTTCCAGTTCAGGCCGTGCATGAAGGGGTTTTGTCGGCACCAGGAGGCAATTTGATCCTCCACTTCCGCCCGGTACGCGTCTCGTTCAGTCCATTGCAGTGAAAGAGCCAGCGGGACCAGGTGCTGAAGTCGGTTCAGCTCCCATACGTGCCTGACGCTCCCGACCCGGGCGGGGTCACGATGGTTAATCAGGGCGCTGAATCGGGGCGGGGCGACCACGCCTGTCGAATAGTCACGATTCCAGTCGATCACTTCGCCCAGGCAAACCTCATCGTCAAACAGCCGTCCCCTGTGATTCAGCCAGGGGACCGACACCGACACCACTCGATTCCGAGTTTCCCAGTCGACGCCCTGCAGGTGACCGTTAATGACCGGTACACGACTAACTTGAGGGGGAAGGCCGGCAGCTCTCGCTTCCAGGGCAGAGGCGCGCAGAATCAAGGCCGCCTGCAGGCCGGCGTCGTAAACTCGAGATGCCATTTCTCCCGGCCCCATAGCACTAAGCCGGTTCCTGAGCCACCGAAGACGGCTGTTCCATTCCGAAGATTTCATCGTCGATCCTGATCTCACTCCCTTTTTCAGCTGATTCCAGAATCGCCAGCGTTGCTGACGTGACCGCCAAGACCTGGTCATAGGGTACAGGCGGCGTGCCGCCCTGCTTCAACATGCGCACGAAAGCGGCCAACTCACCCGCCTGTCCTTTGTCATTCTTCCCCTTGAGGGAAAAGCTTTTCCCTCCTTTCAGCACTGTCCCCGTCTGGAAATTGTCCACGAATCCGGTAATCCCCGAACCAAACACTTCAAGATACTCTTTGGGCGTCTTCGTATCTCCGCCGGCAGCAAAGGTTAAGGTGCCTATCGAACCGTTTCCGAAGGTGATCACGGCGACCATCTCATCCACTCCAGGAGCCTGCTTCGTCCGGCGGGCAAAAACCGACGCAGGAAGAGAATTCGCTAGATATGTCATGACATCGACGAAGTGACCGGCTTCGCCCAGCAAACGCCCGCCCTGATCGGGCTCAGAAAACCAGTCCGATCCGCCGGATCTTCCGACGTGAACTCTGTAATTCACGATAACAGGATTGCTTGACTGGAAAAACTGTTCTCGAAGAGCCACGATCATGGGAGCAAAACGTCGATTAAAGCCGACCTGCAGCCCCCGCCTTGACTTCCGGAGAGCCGCCGCGATCAGCTCGATTTCTTCGCGACGAATCGCCAGCGGCTTTTCAACGAAAACGTGCTTGCCGGCGTTCAGGGTTTGGATCACGTATTCAGCATGAGAATCATGTCGGGTCGCTATCAGGACAGCCGAGAGCGACGGATCGCTCAAGATTTCGGAGGGATCCGTACTCGCTTTTTCAAACCCGAATCGCCGTGCGGAATCTACGGCGCTCAATGGCGTGCGCGTGACCACTGTCCCTAATAAAACACCAGGTTGCTTCCGGAGAATCGGGAGGAGCATGCTGCGCGCGTAATTCCCTGCCCCGATACATCCCAGTTTCACCCCGGCAACCGGCTCGACGCGGGGAGTTCCGATGACTTGAGTCTTGTCGGCGCGCTCCTCAAAGGACTGCGGGTATTGGAAGAGGACCGCCAAGTGCCGGCCCGGTCTCTCCAGCATCTCTTTGTAGACGTCCTCTGCCTCGGTAAACGGAAAGACACCGGTGATTAACGGGGCAAGCTGGATTCGCCCGGCTGCAACAGCATCAAGGAAGGCCTCCATATTTCGATTCTCGGTCCAACGGACATATCCGACCGGGTAATCATGTCCCTGCTCTTCATAATGGCGATCGTACCGGCCGGCACCGTACGAGCGGGAGTACCTGATCTCCAGCTCCTTCTCGTAATAGGCTTTCCACGGCATTTCCAGCCGGTTCATGCCGATATTGACCACTCTTCCCCGGTCTCTGGCGATGTTCGCCGCCAAAGCAAAGCTCGAAGGCGGCAGGCCTCCGGCCGCTAACAGAACGCAGTCCGCGCCACGGCCACGGCTGACCCTTTCCATTGCCGAGAGGAAAGCGGATTGGTCGGGCGAGGCCGCCGCCGCACCGGCTTCGCACGCCAGACCGCATCTCTCGGGGGACAAGTCCAACCCCACGACATGACATCCGGCGCTGACAAGCAACCGAGTCAACAGCTGCCCGATAAGACCCAGCCCGATAACCGCCACCGTTTCGCCCAGCCTGGCGTCCGACTGTCTGACGCCCTGAACGGCAATGGCGCCAAGCGTCGCAAAGGCGGCATCCTCCAGTCTGACCGATTCAGGCACACGAACGAACAAATTGCGAGGAACGAAGATGTACTCGGCATGGTTGGCATACTCGGCGCCGGCGCACGCTACCCTGTCGCCCACCTCCACGCCTGTAACACCCTCGCCGATCTCAAAAACATTACCTGCTGAGCTGTAACCCAGAGGAGTCAACTTGTCGAGCCGGCTCATCACCTTCTGGTATGTGGCCCGCAAGCCTAGTTGGCGAAGCGACTGCATGACCTGCTGCACCTGTTCGGGCCGGGCCCTGGCCTTCCCGATAAGACTCATGCCCCCTTCGCGAACCTTCATTGTCTCGGTCCCCGTGGAAATCAGCGAAAAGGAGTTTCGCACCACGATGCCGCCGGGGGCGGCCCTTGGGACGGGTGCATCAAGAAGAGACAGTGTTCCGTCTTTGTAGTTCTGCGCGAGTTGTTTCATAGGAGAACGACCGATTTGCCGTTGTTACACGGCCCGTTACGAAGAATAGGCCGGCAAAGAGGCATAAGGCTCACAAATCCCGGCACTGCGTATCGCGAACGTCCTGGCGTCTTCAGGTCCGTAGGACCGGCACGTTTAAAGAAACCGGGTGACGAGGCGACCCGAGGTCCGTCAGGACCTCTCTACCGCGCCTCGGTTTTTCTATAAACGTGTCGGTCCTAACGGACTTCCAGGACGTCTCGAGACGTCAAGGCAGAAGGGCGAGCTTGCCAGCCCCTCCACCTCGTCAGCGCGCCTGCGAATACAGCAAGGCCATGACCGGCGAGCAGGATAATGTACGGTTCCACCGGAATCCGGTATCGCAACTGAGTAAAGAAGAATGAATAGGCCAAGGCAAACGACAGGATCACGAATGCCAACAACGAAAACGGCGCCCATTGCCTGGCGTGGATGAGGGAAAGTGATCCGGCAAGGGCCAACAAAAAGACCGGGCCAATACTCAAAACACTGGCCCACACGGTCAACGAATTGGCACCGAAGACAGTCTTGCGCACTACACGGGAATCACGCTCGTGGAACTTGTCTCTCAACGATTGATCGCTCATCACAACGCGTTCCGGGTAGATCTGCCAGAAGTGCCCGAATTCCGAGGCGTACTGAAGCAGGAATTTTTCCGGGTCCTCGATGATCCGCTGAATTCGTCCCTTTCTGACCTCCTCCAGATTGGTCGAACCAGCACGATCAACCATCTTTACGGCTCTCGGATCGGTAATGATTACCTTGCCGAAATAGTGAGAGCTGGCTGCCGCCCAAAGGAACAAGGGGAGACTGAAACCCGCAATCAGGAGTCCCAGGGCAGGCAATGACCGCTTTCCCTTCCAAAGAACCAGCCAGGCGCAGATCATCAAAAAAGTCGCCAAAACCACGGGCTTAATCAGCATGCCAACCATGAGCAGAAAACCAGTTCCCGCCAGGGGCACGGCGCGTGGAGAAGTGCCTTGCCAACCCGCGACCAGGAGTGCGATTGCGCCTGCAAGCAGCAGCGTGATCAGGGTCTCCGGATAGACCAGCCCTGCCAGAAACACCGCCAGCGGATAGAAGCTCCAGATCAGGGCGGCAAACAAACCGGACGACGCAGTGAGGATTCGTTTACCGATAAAAGCTATCAGCAGGGCAATGACGCCACCGAGGACCGATTCGACCAGCCGGACAGCCACAGTGCTTTTTCCAAAAACCAGGTAGACGCCAGCCAGAAACATAGGGTAAGCCGGTGATCGGTCATAGTCCGCGCCAAAAGTTCCCTCGTTCAGAAGATTGACCGCGGCACGATCGTATTTGACAGAGTCCCAGAAATAGAAACCGGGCTGAAGCGATAAGACGAATACCACGCGTACAAGTGTCGCCAGCAGGAACAGGGCGATTAAGCTCCAGCGCCAGCGAGGCATGCGAATGGTCATGGCCGACCTCCCCAGGCGGCGGCCTGTGATGACGAACGCGGACCTCCCCGCAAGGATCCGGCCAGAAACCGGGCAACTGATTCCGCTATCAAACGATATCCCCTTTCGTTCGGGTGGCCGTCGGCCCTGAAAAACAGGGCGTGATCGGCTGCCTCTTTCCTGAATACCGGCCCCAGGTCGAGGTATTCGATCCCCAGCCGGCTCAGCTCCTGACGGAGTCCAGCCGACGCGTCGGTTATCTCTTCTCCAAGGAGCGGCATGTAGACCTCTTCCTTGCTCGGCTGAATCACTACCAGCATCTTCGATCCATTGTCAGTCACTTGACGGTGCAATTCTCTCAGCGCCCCGACGGTGATCTCAAACTCCCGGCTGCCCGGCTGCGCTCCTTCCAGTCGCAAGGCCAAACCGGCCGGCGACACCCGGATCTCCTGACCGTCCTGGGACCGGTAGATCTTTGGCTCTTCTTCGTCGTTACGTGAAAGGTCCATCTGCGCAGCCACGATCAAGTTACAAAGATAGCTGTGACGGAGCAGGAACGACTTCGCGACTTCCTTCGGATTGCTCCAGAAACCGCCGGGAAAGTGCCCGTAGTTCCGCCAGACCATGTAATTGCCTTGTCCACCTTCCTGCAGCCATCGATCAAACTGCCCGGCGTCCCAGAAATCATTGCCCGGAAAAATCCCGACAACCACCAACTTCGGGCGAAGGGATTTGCCAAAAGTCTGGTAAACGCGCAGATACTGCTCGGCGCCCGCACCGACCAGTCCCAGGTTCATAACTTTTCCCAAACCCGGAGTGGATCGGGACAATATCGCCGGCCAAGCCGCATCGTCAGGCACTCCGTATCCAAATACCAGCGAGTCTCCGAGAACGACGACGTCGGCTTGCGACGGCCAGGTTCCCGGGTTGCGAAAACCAAAGGCGCCGGTTGTCTGTTCCACATCAAAGTCCGGTCCTGACAGACGCTTGGTGGCGTTCGGCGTATGCAAATGGCCAATGTAGGGGTGCCCAATCCCGACGTTATTCATGTCCACCAGCACCAACTGCCGGCGCTCCGGGGGGAGAAGACCTGGGAAAAGACGCAGGATGCCCTCACCCAGAAGAAGGGCGACCATGACGCCCAGACAGAGTGTAACGATCAGGAAAAATGCCTTACGACGTCTCGACATGAGTTCCTTGGAAGCACCCGCGACATATACTCGACACATGGTCGCGGAATCCGTCGCTGGGTTTCGAAGTCGACAGCCGAAAGTCCGAATCGAGCATTGCGACCATGGCTCCACTCGAAGTTGTCCATCAGCGTCCAGTACAGGTAGCCAATCACCTCAATACCCGACTCCAGCGCAGTCTCAACCACTTCCAAGTGACGCCTTATGAATTCAAGGCGCAGGTCCTCATCGTCTGTAGCGATTCCGTTCTCGGTTATCATTAATGGCAATCCGAACTTCTGAAAGCGCCGCAGAACCAAAGCCAGCCCTTCAGGATAGGCTTCCCAGCCTGTCTGACTGATTGGCCCTTGACTCGCGTGGAGGTGAGAGTGGCAGACCGCCCCCAGTACTCGGGTCGTAAAGCCGCCGCGGCTTTTCACTACGGTACGCGTGTAATAATTGAGTCCAATAAAGTCGTACGCCTGTTTTCCCAACTTGAAGAACATTCGATTCAACACCCAGTCACGAACCGCCGCTGCTGCGCGGTCGCTGAGCGAATCCGCTCGGCACGGTTCGATAACGGGCGAATTGTGGGCAAAACTCACGAATGCGTCAGGACGCTCGGCGTGAATGGTGCGATAAGCCAACCGATGCGCTTTTGCGAGATTCCGCATGGCTGCAAACGCCTCGCCCCACTTCCGTACCCGGAATGGAGGCCATTCACCGCTGAGGTATCCCTGTTTCAGATAGATCGTCGGCTCGTTGATGGTCACCCAGAAACGGACTCGATGCCCCAAGGCGCGAACGACACGGAATACATATTCGTTGAATAGCCGGGGGGCATCCTTTCGAGTCCAGCCGCCACGGCGGGCGAACCAGGCGGGATTGGTGAAGTGATGCAGGGTGACGATCGGTTCCAATTCTCTTTTCCTGAGAGCGTCGACTACCTCCACATAGTGATCAAGAGCCGCACTCTCCCAGTAGTCGGGACGAGGCTGCAGGCGGCTCCATTCGACTGAGAAACGATGAGCGTTGTGTCCCCAGGACCTCGCCAGATCAAAATCCTCGGCGAACAGCTCAAAATGCCGGCAGGCTGCCCCTGAGGCGTGGGGAACGCGATTGCTCTGTTCCGCCTCCCACCAGTCGTTGTGACGATTACCGCCTTCAACCTGGTGACTTGAAGTCGAAGCGCCCCACAGAAAGCCCTCGGGAAAGCGCGGATTGTAAGTCATCTCTGTTTAAACCACATTGCTCTCCGGGATCGAGCGAGAGGTGATGCTCCCGGTTTTGGACAGCGACCATTCGGTTAGTTCTTCGACCGGCTGATTCATAAAAAAAATGCGACCCCAGAGTTCCAGCGCCAGCAGGTTGAAAAAGCCGTTAAAGTTTTTTCTCCATCCTTTTACGGCGGTCATGAGGGCCCTTCGCCCGACACCGAGGCAATCCATGCAAAAGCCGGACTCAAAGAGCTCGGGACGAGCAAACGGTGCGACGTAATCAACCAAAGGCAGCGGGAAGCCGACCTTTCTGCGATAGACGATTTCATCCGGCAAATACCGGGCCGCGATGGTCTTCAGAAGCCACTTATCATGGTGACCGCGGAGCCGGCAACGAACCGGCAGGTTAATGACCGCTTTGACCAGTTCGTAGTCGAGAAAAGGCGTGCGCGCTTCCACGGATGCGGCCATGCTCATACGATCCAGTCGGCGCAGCAGAGGAGCAAGGAAGTTGGTCAGATCCGCAAGCATCGCTCCCAGCACCGCCCGGTCCAAGGGATCCGCAACAAAGCTGTATGCCGACTGGGAGCGCTCCTTTAGTTCCTCCCGGGCAAATCGGTCTAGAAAGCTGGTACTGTGGCTGAGCAGGCCGGGATATTCCGAAAAGTCCGTAATCGGCACACCGTCGCAAGCGTACCCCGCCAAGATTAGAAGTTTTCGAATCTTTGACGGCAGGAATGGGGCAAGCTGCTGAAGCCTGAGAACCTGCCGGTACCGACGATATCGCTGTGTATACCCGCCGAACAGCTCGTCGGCCGCCTCCCCTGAAAGGAGGATTTTCACACCGTGCGCCCGTGCAAACCGGGAAATGAGGAGAAAAGCCACGGAATTCGGATGCGTGAGCGGGACGTCGGCCTGATAGATCGCTTGCACCAGGTTTCGTTGAAAATCCTCCGGTCGGATCGACAAAGTCAGCAATCTGACCCCCGCGGAACGAGCGGCCTTGGCGGCATATCGGCTCTCGTCAAACGCGTTAAACCCCGCTACACCCACATTAAACGCCATGATTTCCGGCATTTGACGCGCGCAAAGCGCGGTCACCAAGCTTGAATCTATTCCCCCGCTACACAGTGTCCCTATAGGCACGTCGCTTACTAAACGGTCGCGAACGGCCCGGGCAATCAAGCCTTCGACCTGCTTCCTGACTTCCTCGTCCGATTGGCGGTTAAAACTGTTGTAGACCTCTGCATTAACCTCAGCGTCAGGCTGAAAGTATGATTCGACCGAGATTCTCGCCCTTTTTTCGCCGCCTGGCTCAGGCGTCGCCGTCATAAAGCACCCCGGCGGCAGGAAGTAGATCCCGTCAATCAGAGTATCCCGCGAGCCAAAATCAATATTCCTGTAGAGGGACCATTCTGCCAGCCGCTGCATGTTGGGCCGGATGCTCTCTGATACGGCGATCAGGGCCTTCATCTCCGAAGCAAAAAGGAGATGCCCCGAACGGAAGGTGTAGTAAAGCGGTTTCTTCCCAAAGCGGTCACGAGCCAGGACCAACCGTTTTGCCTGGCCATCGTAAAGTGCCAGCCCGAACATTCCTACGAATCGCCGTAAGCAGTCACTCCCCCACTCCTCGAAGGCATGGAGCGCGACTTCGGTGTCACTGCGAGACCGGAAGACATGGCCGGCAAGTTCCAGCTGACGCCTTAGATCTTGAAAGTTGAAGATCTCGCCATTGTAGGCAATCCACACGGTTTGATCTTCGTTCGACATCGGCATGTGGCCGGCTGGAGACAGATCGATAATGCTCAGCCGGTTGGATCCCAGCACGGCATTGTCCAGCGCTGCCACCCCGGAATCATCTGGGCCTCGATGGTGCTGAATTCCACACATCCGGGACACAGCTGCAACCGCATCAAACCGAACACCATCATCCGAAAGACGCAGTGATCCCGCGATTCCACACATCCTTGTTTACCTCGTCACCTTCTGGCTTCTAGCTCTGTCTTCTGTCTTCTGGCTTCTGACTTCTTGCTTCCCGGCTTCCGCCTTCTGACTTCTGGCTTCTGGCTCCTGGCTTCTGGCTTCTTGCTCCTGGGCCCGCGCGCGCCACCACCTGTCCAGGTAGTCGGCAACCACCTGGTTCCCGTGATCATTCAGATGGATATCCCGACAGAAATAGGGAGAACGCCGGTTAGCCGCCTTCTCGATCGGATGGTAAAGGTCCAGGTAGTCGATCTCGGCGCGGTCCAAGGCGTCGCGAACACTCCGCACAAGCGCGTAAGACCGCCCGTAGATCTCCTCCTTGCTAGGAATGAGCACTACGAAAAAGTCGGCCTTTTGAGCTCCAACGGCATCACTTAATGACTCCAGGGGACCGAGCAAGAGTCTCATCTCTTCAGACGTCGAATCGAGCCCGCATTTCACAAGCTCCACGGTTACCTCGTTTAAGAAAACATCAGAACCGTCCGCCGTCTTCACGACCTCTTGGCTGGCCTGGTCCCTCTGCATTACATCGCTAACAACACTCGCGAACCGGGATCTCCTCAGCAGGCTCCAGGGGCTCCTGTTCCGACCCAGACTAAGCCTGAAGCGGTTGTAATTCGTTTCAGGGGCCTGCCTTCGCCACAACTCGAAATGGCGAGAATTCGTGATGTCCGCAGCCAGGTAAATAAACGAGAGAACCACTTTGGGATGCAGCCGCGCCCCGTACTTTCTGAAGGCGATGGCTTGACGATCAGGACCAGCTCCCGCGATTCCCAGGTTGACGACTCTGACCCCCGGGTTGGCTTCACTAAAGCGCCCTGCGAATGAGCGATCCAACCCTGTTCCTTCGCCCATAACGAGAGAATCACCGAGAATGACGAGATCGGCCCGCAAAGGCCAGGGATCACGATTCGGAAACCCGAAGGAATCGGTCTCCCGCAAATAAGTGAAGTCCATGGTGTTGACCTGCTGCCTCAGTCCAGGCTTCCGGACAAACCCGACCTCTTTGTCCGGCAACACCTCGTCCTTCATGAGAACGGCCTGCATCCGTATCTGATCGGCGACCGGAAGGAGCGTCGGAACGTTGCGAACCACCGCTTCCCCGGCAACCGGGATGACCAGTCCGACCGACGCTAATACAGCCAGATAGCTACGAGCGTTCAAAGCAATAAAAAGGGAGTGATCGGCGAGTTACGACTTATCCGACTTATGCTCCATATCCCGAGCGCTTGATAAACGGGGCAATGTCTTGCGAAGTGATCTCTCTGCGGAGAATCAGAACCATCCCGTAGGCCAGAATCGCTGAACACACTAGCGCCAGTTTGATCGTTAAGGTCCCCGCGATGAACCATGCGCTCAACGCGAGCAGGCAGGAGGCGGTCGCCGTATTGAAAACCGTCTGTCCCTGCAGGAGAGATCCGTATTCTCGCCGAATCACCCAGACAATAACGCCGACCGAGATCGCGCCGGCAATCAGCGCTGCCAAGGCTGTACCGCTTGCACCGAATCGCACGGTCAGAACAAGAATGAACGGCACTGATACAACCGCCGACAGGCAGGCAATAAGCGCCGCACGCCAGACGCGCCCAAGTGCAACCAGGACCGAGCCTAGAATTGCAAAAACCGTATGCAGGCCTTCGGCGACCAGCAGCAGGGACAGTAACGGCCCCCCGCCGCTGTACCGCGCACCGTAAGCCAGCTGCATTATTTCCTCGGAGAGAAGAATTAACGCGAAGGCGGCCGGGAGGAAAAGCAATAGGAAGAAACGGAGCGCCTGGTGAATATAACGACGAATCAGTTCATGATCCTCGATCGCCGCCGCTCTGGCGATCGAAGGAAGGATAACCGCCGCGACCGCCACCAGACCAAAACCGGGCACCCGGGCGATATTCAGGGCAGCGATAAAGATCCCGGTGGTAGCGGTTTCGGTTGGCCGCAACAGCTGAAGAAACCATAGGTTCAGGTTCCCGTGCATCATCAGGAATAGCGAATAGACGGCCATGGGGCCGGCAATAACCAGGAGCGGCCGCGCAACTTTGCGCCAAGGGAATCTCCCCCGGTTGCTGAAGCGGGAGTACAGGAAGGCAATACCTGCTACGGTGGTCAGAGCATTGACGATCAATGCTTTTTCTACCGAAACGCCGATCTGAATGATAATCCAGACGCCGATGAACTTCGCAATCGCATATGCAATCCCGCCCAAGCCCAGTCGGAGGAAGCGATGATGGCCCTGATGAATCGCCTGCAGCGCCGTATAAACTCCGAACAGGGGAAGATCCAGGGCAGCCAGGCGAAAGAAGAACGTCCCATCGGGTATGCTCAGCTTTGAGGCCAGCAACGGAGCGACGAGCCACAGCCCCACGAAAATCGTCGCGTACAAAGCGAAGTTGAGGAAAAGCGTCGCCCGTTCAACGGCCCTGGCGGCGGTTTCAGGTTGTGCAAGCAGCCGAGCGCCGGCCGTGGGAATCGCAAACTTGCCTACCTGTTCCAGCCAGACCAGCACCGAAATAACCACACCGTAGAACGCATATTCCTGTGGGCCGAGGGCGCGAGCAAGCAAAACCACCGCCAGGTATCCGAACAGGAAGTAACAGCCCTGGCTCAGGACCAGAGCGACGGTACCCCTCGCCGCCCGACCGCTCGACGGTCGCGGGTTCCCGGCTCCGGGCTCCAAGGTGCTTGTCGCAGATTGCGGTCTTCTGGTTTGCTCGCTTAACATCTACTCCCCGCCCTACTGAATCAGCGCCGGCTCCCGGCGCAGCTGTTCGAGCACTTTGCCGTCCATATACGCAGGAGGGTCGAGTCCCAACAATGTCAGGATAGTCGGAGTGAGATCAAGAATATGGGCGCCTTCGAGTTGCTCGCCAGCCGAAAAGTGGGGTCCTGTTGCTATAGCGAAAGCATTCGGGCGGTGGTTTCCCACGTAGAATGGGGAGACTCCATAACCAGGCTCGTCCGTTTTGATCCTGCCCAACTCGCCGGCAAGCAGCTCGTTTGTAATTCGCGCGTCCGGATCCCAGTTAATGATGATATCCGGCATGTGACCGCGACATGGTCCCTTGAACGTCTCATCGGTCTTGTGAACGGCCCGAGCGGCCGGCTTTCCGGTCGTCGGACTCACGAACCCTTTTGCTAGCTGGTACAGTTCCTCGATCAACCGGCTATACTCTTCACCAGGCTCGACAATTCCCTGCGGCTCGCGCCCCTTCAGATTGACTCGAATGTAACCTTCATTGGCATTTGAAATAAGGAAAGCGCGGGTCTTTTCCCACACTATGCCGGCAGTCAGCCATTTCAGAGCGAGCCGCTCTTTCATGCCGTGAGAGAAAAAGGTTTGGGAGACAGCCGTGCGGATATTCTGTGGGATCATCCGGCGCACGGTGCTGAGAAAGTGCTTCGGACTCAGGTCGGCTGCGCCGTTCCCGGCGCCGGCGCTACTCACGGCCGTCACTCCCATCTTTAGCAACGCTTTGTCCAGCAGGTGCGACCCACTGTAGTTGGGCCCCATCCCATCACCCGAGACAAGGAAAACCGTAGTCCCTTCACCCGCCTGATCCAGGATTTCGCCAATACCCCGATCAATAGCGACGTAAACGTCACGAAGAGCATTTCTGAGCGACGGTTCAACCTCCTTCGGATGGCAGGGGTACGATTCATCATGCAGGTGCCAAAGGTAATGTCCCGCCGGATGCGTTTCGCCATAAACGGCCAGGAAGAAATCCCATTCCTCCTTCTCCATGAGCCATTTGATCACCTGCGTCTTTTTTTCCACCCCGGCGAGCAGCGCGTTCCGGAACCAGCGGCCCTCTGGAAGAACGGCCACCTGGCTGTGTTCGGGGGCTGGGTATGGCCCGAACTTTGCCTCGATTTCGTCCTTCAGCGAAGGGGGGAGGATAGCAGGCTCCGAAAACCAGGACCAGGTTCCCCATTCCACCATTTGAGATCCCTGGAAGTTCTGGAGCGGACAAGTCATGAAGGCATCAATGATGACGCTACGTTTTCCCTGCTCGCTCAACAACCGCCAGAAGAACGGGAATGGCGTCTTGTCGGGCCTCGGCCGCGTCGGGCTCTGGTTCCCGGGATTCATGACGTACGCATGGTAAAGACCGTGCTTGTCCGGGGTGACGCCGGTGAAAATCGACGGCCAGGCCGATACGTGCAGGATCTCCGCCGTCGTAGCCATTCGTCCTGAGGCGCCTCGGGCACGCATTTTGGCAATATTGGGCAGAAAACCTTCGCTTTCCCATTGCTCAATCAGCTCAGCATCGGCCGAATCCAATCCAATGCAGAGCACGTGCTCACCCTTGGCGACTGCCCGCCGGCGGTCCTTACTCGAGTGCAGGCGGCCGGCAAGGGGCGGCGGATCGTCTGGCATGGACCCAGAGCCGTTGGGGATCTCCAAGGAAGCCTTCTCCTTCAGATCTCCGGTGAACATTTCATCGATTCTGACGGTATCACGCTTTCGCTGTGACAGCCTTGCTGCTTCGACCATTGCAAGCGTCCAGATATTGTCCGCACCACTGGTTTCCGGCTCGGCGCCTTTAATGATGGCATCGCGAAACTGGTTCAGAATGGAGACGGTCCCGGCCCGCGGATAAGGAAGCTCGTCTCCTGCCGGGGCCGGGACTAGCGGAACCTTCTGGTAATCCTTTTCTCCCCTAGAACGCCACGAAACGGTCTTCCGATCGGTCCGAATCTCACCCTTTTCCCCCTCGATCCACAGCTCATACTCGTATCGGGTCGCCACCAGACTTCCCGAGTATTGAATCCGTACTCCGTTACGCAGTGCTATGAACGCCTCCAGGGCAGCACCCTGGTCGTAGTCGCTACCGGGCGGATTGTAGGAGCGTGCCAGTATTGAATCCGGCTGACTGCCAAACAGGTAACGAAAGCTGTCGAAGTGATGAACCGCAATCTCGCTCAGGAAAGGATCGGGCAGACTCTTGACCCACCCCCCTTGAGATGTGCTCGGCTGGTCCCGCCGGTCAATGCAGACCACCGAACCGATTCTCCCCAACCGCCCCTCGTCCAGAAGACGCCGCACTGTCCGTTCAGCCTGAAAGAATCTGAAATTTTCGGCAACCATCAGGGGTCGCCCAAGCTTTTTTGCCAGTCCGACAATGGTTGCTGCTTCCTCGAGGTTAGCGGCCAGGGGTTTCTCAACCAGAACTGCGAGCCCGGCCTCAAGCGCCTTTCTCGCCTGCTTACCATGAAGAAATGACGGGGTGGCCAGCAGAACAGCATCGGCCTCGACTTCCCGGAGTGCCTTGTCATACTCGGTGAGGAAATTGGCATGCCCCTGACCCGGCAGGGCCCGAGCCTCTTTCAAGGCGTTCTCGTCCGGGTCAATGCATGCGGCCGAGACGAAGTCAGGATGAGCCGCCACGATATCAAGCCAGTGCCGTCCTCTAACGCCCACCCCGACATGAATGATCCGGATAGCCATGAAATACCCTCTCTGCGGAAATAATCAGGAGTCAGAACAGAATCGGACGGACCAGCATTACCGATATTCCGACGATGACAAACGACACGAACACGTAACCGTAAATGAGTTTCGAGGCCCGGTGGCCCACTAGGACCTGAAAGACCGCCAGCAGCAGGACAAGCCCTATTTTGGCCCACATCATCTTCCCCCAGGAGGTGCTGATGAATTCTGAAGAAAAGAGACGTTCAACTGATACGCCCCGATGATTCAGCATGATGATGCCGGTGGTCCAGAGCACTGCCTGGGCATACCATCCCACTCCACCCATCCGATCCACGATTCTGGAAAAGAAGCGGTTGCTGGCCGGGTCTTCGAAAAACATCGCTCCAATCCAAAAGGCGACCGTTCCCACATGAATCCAAACAGCAATCACGTAAACGAGATCCATCGCTGCAGCCCCTCACGTAAGCACCTCAAAACGCCCCTCTTACTCAACCGCGGCCCCGATAGTGGGCAAGTTCTCAAAAAGTGTGGGGCGTCCTTCCATTTCTTTTCCCGAATGCAGTCCAAGCAGTTTGAGGATGGTTGGAGCAACCTCGACCAGGCGGCCGCTCTGATTGCTTCCCGCCGGTATGCCGGCGCCCACCGCAATCAGAAAGCCCAGGGGAGAGTGAGTGCCGGGTCTCCGGTCAGGATTGACCCCGGCTACTTCCCCAACGCGCGGCGAAACCAGCGAGTCTATCGGGCTGTCATCATTCCAAGTCACGATAAGGTCGGGAAGATGCTCCTGGCGGGCACCGGGGAAGACTTCGTTGCGGGTCCAGACTTCCTTCACAGCCGGTTGGCCGCTCGCAGGATTCACCAACGCCTTCAGATCCTTACTGATGGCTTGACAGACATCATGGTATTCACTGCCTGGGTTAACGATACCCTCCGGCTCTCTCCCTTTCAAATTGACTCGAATGCAACCTTCAAGGTCCGTGGGAAGCGCAAAAGCTTTTGTTCTTGGCCAGTCAATCTCGGAGGCTGTCGCCTGGCTGCCCAGGCGGTCCCTCAACCACCATGGCAGACTATCCGCGATCCACCTCTTGGTTCCCGGCGGCATCAGGCGGCGGGCTCTGCCGAGCAGCGAGCGCCGGGCGCCGGGTGACTGGCTCTTACCGTCCCCTCCCGGGCCTGCTGTGTAGCCGAGTCTCTCCAACATCGGACCAAGCAGATGGCAGCCGACCCGATTGGCGCGCACCCCGTCGGTGCTCAACAAAAGCAGAACGGTTTTGTCATCCCGACGGTTGATCAGCGCCCCCAACTCGGTATCCAGCGTCTGATAAACGCGAAGGAGCGGTTCGAAATGACCCGGCTCCCCTTCCGTCGGGGAATCAAGGCCGCCCGGCCATAAGTAATGTCCCGCCGGGTGGGTCTCGCAGATGCCGGCAATTGCCAGATCCCAAGGCTCTTTTTCCAACAGCCATTCGAAGGTCTGGAACTTGTAGCGGATGCTCCTGATGAGCCGCTCCTCCAAGTCCTTGCTGCCGGGTATGCGCAACCCGAGCCGTTTAGCCTCGAGGCCCAGTGGATACGGGCCAAATTTCTTCTTGAGATCGAGAAGAATACCCGCTGGTTGAGAGGCGGGCGTCCCGTACCATGCCCAGGTGCCCCAGTCGTATATCCCGACGCCGTCAGATCCAGTTTCCGGGAAGGTCTCGGGGATGTCGTAGACAATACAGCGAGATCCCTGCTCGGACGCGATTCTCCATAACGTGGGTGCGCCGTACTGATCAGGTTCGATATGCGAGGCGATCTGGCGACCAGGCCGCGGCTGGTAGGGATAGTAGACGCCATGAGTCCCCGGCGATGTTCCCGTGGCGAACGTGGGCCAGCCCGAGGTATGGAGAATACGGGTAGGGGTTTCCAGATCCAGCCAGCATCCGCGTTCGATTAGCTTCGAGAAATGCGGAAGTCGGCCCAGGTTGCTCCAGTGGCGGATCAATTGACCATCACCCATATCGAGCCCAATGGTCAGCACTTTAGCCTTCGACATTAATTACCTTTCGCTCCGGCTTGAAAACTGACTTCACCCGTGGCGTTTGGCCTCCCCGCCACGGTGTGCACACTTGCGACCTCAACCGGTCGGCCTTCTCGAGCTGACTGAATTACGGCTTCGCTCATCGCAATGGGCCAAAGAACTTCTCTGTCGTCCATCTCGATCGGGCGTCCCTGTAAAGCCCCTTTCATCAGTTCAAGAAGCCGACGACGATGCTGCCGCTCCGAGGCTCGCGGTCGCTTGACAAGAAGTGGAATGAAACGTGGCCAGCCGCGCTTGCGCCACCAGACCATCTTCCTGTCTGTCCAAAGGACTCCCTTTTCACCCTCTACGCGGGTTTCATGCTGGTCCTGGGCGGACGTCACCGAACCGTAGTAGAGGACATGAACTCTCTGTTCCAGCTCGATCATCGATTGAGTAATCGAGCCGTGACGATAGATGCTCCAGGGATCATTCTGAATCTCGGCGATCAGGCTGACAGGGTTGAGACCGAGTATGCTCCGAATTCCATCGAAGTGGTCAATCGCCTTATCCAGCAACTGCGCGTGATCGGTTTTCGTCAGCCAGTTCTCCTCGCTTGCCTGCTTTCGCCAGTCCATAAAACTGGCCTGAATGACCTGTCCGACCCGGCCCTGACGAACAAAATCCTTTAATCGCGACTCGGCCCAACCATATCTTGAGTTCTGTGCAACAATAACGGGCTTACCCGACTGGCGCGCTGTCTTGAGGATTTCTAGAGCCTCTCGAACCGTCAACGCAAGCGGGGTTTCAACGAGTACCCCGAGACCGGCACGGAGAGCTTCAAGAGCCTGTCGGCCGCGGTCAGCAGCGGGGCCGGCAATGATCGCGCCTTCTGCCTCGGCGTCACTCAACGCCTCGCCCAGGGAGGGAAAAATGCGATTCTTCGAACTGGTCTTGGCGTCTGCCTCCGTCGATTCCTCGCCTTGTACTACCTCGGACTTGACGACGGCGACCACTTCCACCCTTCTCTGCTTAGAGGCGAGTTGGGCCCACTCTCGGCCCCTTGCTCCCGTTCCGACTACGATTAGTTTCATCTCGGGTTCCTTTGATCCTCGTTCACGGGGCGGCTTTATCTACCGAAACGCCGCAGTGCGAACGAGGTTCGCTGAGCTGCCGTGTTTTCGTGTTCCAGCTCGTTGTCCACAGTCAGTAATCCGTGATTTGAAATCGCTTGCAGATACCCGCTGGCCGTCTGTTCCCAGCTAATATGTTGAACTGCCCGGCGAGCAGCCTCCCCCATCCGGCCGAGCTCTTGCCGGTCCGGGACCTCAGAGATGAATGCGCGCCAGGAATCGGTTCTGTTCGCCAACAGAAAACCATTAATCCCCGGGTGAATAAGCCTTTGGATTCCGGCACTCGCAGTTCCGGCCACAGGCCGCGCACACGCCATGTACTCGGGAATTTTCAGTGTCGAGAAGGTAATCTCCTGGTCATAGAATGCCTGGGAACAGTACGGAGCAAGACATAGATCCGAAGCAGCGATAAAGAGCGGCACTTGCTCGTGCCTGACTTTTCCGTGGAATTTGATCGGGCACTGACTCCTTAAGGCTGCCTCCTCGTAGCGAGGTCGATATTCCCCCTCTCCAACAAGATGCAATTCGAAATTCGGCGGCGCCAAGGCGGCCAGGGCCTCGAGCAAAGGCGAAAGATCGTGATACTTATCCATCCCGCCAACATAGAGAAAAACCAACCTGGCAGGATCCATCCGAAGTTTTTCCCGCGCTTCCGCCTGGCCGCCCGGCCGAAACAGCTGGTGATCGACTCCGAGGGGTACAACCTCAATCTTCTCGGACGGGATCCTCCTGACCCGATGCAACTGCTTCTTCAGTTCCTCGGTCTCGGCAATGATTACCGGCGCCGTTCGGGAATAGCGGCTGGCAAGGCCCTGCGCCGCTGAATGCAAGCACCATTTCAGTGAGTCCCGAACTCCTGTTCTCGGCCCGGTCCAGCAACGCGCATCGTTTTCAACGACTGCCCCCGGCACCCCCACGACGGCCGTGTGATGAACGAGATATCCACTCAGGCGCCAGCCTTTTTCCAGCACGAAATCGAAACGGCCGGCTGTCTCTCGCGCATACCTCCTGACCTTACGCAGGTACACGAGATGAGCAAAAGGATTGACTCCTCGAGTCGCCTCGTCGTCCAGGCTTTCCCCCGAATCCTCCGTCGCTTCAATCGTCTCCACTTGAAAAGGCCCGGTCGGGTCCACTCCCTTCGGGACGCTTCGAAATGCCACGGTGACGTCTGCCCGCTCGGACAGCGCCTTGGCCAACGAGAGGATGTTGCGCGTTGTGCCGGCCGTCGGAACCAGGGAGTGTCCGGGCGCGGCGTAGCAGATCGAGAGTCGTTCCTTCATGCTGGTGCACGGGTCGCTAGCAGGCCGGACGTCGCAAGACCCCCTCGTACAGCCGGTCCAGACCGGTCAGGCACTGGCGCCAGGTGTACCTGGTTTCGACCAGATCCCGGCCGCTCTTCGCCAATTGACTGCCGAGAACCGGCGAGGACAGCAAGGCGTCGATGGCCTTGGTCCATTGATCGACGCTGTCAGCGGCCAGGAAGTGAACCCCAGGAGTCACATCCAGCCCCTCGGCACCCACCGTCGTTGAGATTACGGGACACCCGATCGCCAAAGCCTGCAGGATTTTCAGGCGTGTACCGCCGCCCGAACGAAGCGGCACGATGAGTGCCAGCGAGTCCCTAAGATAAGGTCTGATGTCGGGAACCTGGCCTGTGATCTCGATCCCTGGAAGCCGGGACAGTTCAAATACTCTTCGGTCCGGCCTGCTCCCTACAACACGAAACTTGAGTTCAGGGTGCTTTTCCAGGAGACTGGGAAGCACCTCCTTGCCGAACCACATAACCGCATCTATGTTCGGCGGGTAGTCCATTGATCCGATGAAAGTCACGTTCCAGTTGGGACACGGGCCTGAGAAGGCGAAGTAATCAGCGTCAACCCCATTTGGCACCAGTTCAACAAGAGCCTGGGGCGCTTCGTTCTCGACCCATCGCCGTTCAAATTCGGAAACCGCCGTCACTCCGGCAAACTGCCTGATCGCCAGGGACTCCCATGACTTGAACAGCAGTCTGTCGCCCGTGAGCAAGAGCCGCCGCCCGTTCCACGGGGAAAACCGGGTCTCACGATTGAACCGGATCGATTCCACGTTGTGCATTGAAAGAATTCGCCTGGCGCGGTTGGTAGGACTGATCGCCCGCAGATAAGCGGCCATCACAGGGTACTCGACGTGAATAATGTCGAATTGCCTGCGCGAGGTTAGGTCACGCAGCCGCGCCGCCAACCGGCTGTCAAAAAAGAAGCTCTGTACCAGGGGCCGCCCTTGCAACGCCCCAGTCACCAGTCTTCCGGCTATGGCTGGAAGCCTGTCTGATCGAACTTCGGCCAAGACCTCTGCACAGAAGCGGCTGATCGGGCCTCGATCCCCCTGCCCATCTGCCTCTCGAAAGGCAGCCATAAGGGTGACCTGGTGTCGGGCAGCAAGATGACGCAGAGTCTCATAGATGCGAATCCGCCCGCCGTCAAACAACGGCCACGGCCAGCGGGGTGTCAAAAACAGGATTTCAGCCAAGGGCGGCAGTCTCCGCAAAACCAGGCAGGCTTTGGTCGCTTCGAGAGCGTCAAGCCTGCCGACGGTTGTATTCCGTATCGGCCACAATAGTCGGTTGAAGGTTGGTTGGCGTTTCGATCACGGCCTGTTCGAGCACCTGGACCAGCCGGTCCCATTCAAACTTCTTCTTTTCCACTCTTATATTGGCTTTGAACTCTTCGGCTTTCCCTTCTCGAAAAAACCGAAGCACGGCCTCCGCCAGAGCCTGATGATCGCCAGGCTCAACCAGATATCCGGTCCGGCCATGATCGACTGTTTGTGGCAATGAACCGACACGGGTTCCTATTACCGGACGGTCGAAGGCAAATGCGTTCTGTACCACACCGCTGCCGGTACCCGAAATATAGGGAAGAACGACCAGATCGGCCGCAGAGAAGTAGAGTCCCATCTCTTCGTTCGGGACGTAACCCTCGATTCGTTTGATGTGTTCTCCCAATTCCAACTCTTGAATCTGTCGGGCAAGGGAATCCTCCGTATCCCAAGATTCCCCAACCAGCAACAGTGTGACCTTGCGTTCACGCACGATAAACCGCAAGGCCTGAAGCAGATCCGGGACCCCCTTATACGGCCTGATGAAGCCGAAGAAGAGAAGGACGTCACCTTCGAGCCCGAGATGGTGCTTGGCGTCCACGGGAGAGAGTGTCGGACTGTCATCCCATTCAAACAAGGGGAGGAAGCCCAGCGTGATCTTTTCTACCCCGACAAGAGCCGAAAGACGATTCAGATCTTCCTCGGAGTGGACCACGAAGTGATCTCCGAGAGGCAGGACCGCTTTCGCGCAGAACCGGCTGAGAAAGCGTGAGTCGTGATCAAAGACGTTGTGGCAGATAAACAAAAGGCGGGATTTCGAGACTGTCTTAAGGAGGGAAGCGAGCGTTAGGAACTGCGGTGTCCAGAAGAAGGTCCACCACGGGATGATGACCACCTCTGGCTGCTCGGCGCATATCCGCCGAAAGACTTGGAACCACGACCAGGGGTTCATGGAATCGAGCAAGTACTCGATCCCCGGCTCCGTCAAGGGCTGTTTACTGTTATCGCGGTCAGTTTTGCCAGGAAAAAGCCAAGCGGGATATTGCCGCTTGAAACCATAAAACGACACCTCGTGTTCGCGGCGCAGGTGCCTGTAAAGAAGAGTGGTGTGTTGGGCGATTCCCCCGCGGAAAGGGTAACTGGGCCCGATCATCGCGATCTTCACTTGCGCAGCTCCAGTACCTTGACCAGATCCCGAACCGTATCCATGGGTTTGCCGTTTTCGTTGAGCTGCAAGTCCTTGACTCGAAATAACAGCCTTTCTATCAGCTTCCGGTTGGCCGCGAGCAGGTCAGCCAGCAGACCGATCATGAAGGTTTGAAATCCGATGATCATGAGAACGGCGGCAAGGATCAACGATTGGACATGTCCGGCTCCGTTGTTGTTGAAGTAGAAGTACAGGAACCGAAGGCCCAACAGGATACCTGCCAGAAAGATGAAGCCTCCGATGAGGAAGAACACGCGCAACGGCTCGTACATGGCGTAAATGCGCAGAATAGTGGCTGCCGAGTGCTTGATGTAGTTCCAAGTGCTGGAAAACAGTCGCGACTCACGGGTTACCGCGTTAGTCTTGATCGGAACGTGGGAGACCGCGATCTGGTTCTTACCCGCCTGGATGATCGTCTCCAAGGTGTATGAGAAGTCTGAGATGACGTTCAGCTGGAGGGCGGCGCGCCTGCTGAAGGCACGAAAACCGCTCGGGGCATCGGGAATGTCGGTATTGGAGAATCTCCTTACCACCCAGCTTCCGATCTTCTGGAGAAGCTTCTTAGTCCCTGAAAACTGGCCCAACTGTGACACCTGTCGGTCACCGATCACCATCTCGGCCTCCTCACGGAGGATTGGCTCGATCAGCCGACAGATTTCATGACCAGGATACTGGTTGTCCGCATCGGTATTGACGATTATGTCCGCTCCCAGCTTCAGAGCCGTATCGATACCGGCCGAGAAGGCGCGAGCCAGGCCCTGGTGCGACGGGAAGCGGACGATATGCTGTACGCCGCAGGAACGGGCTACATCACTGGTACCATCCACTGAACCGTCGTCGATGACCAGGATCTCGAGCACGTCTATCCCGCGCAGCTGCCGGGGCAACGCGGCCAGGGTCGTCGGCAGCGTCTCGGCCTCATTCAAGCACGGAATCTGAATAATTAGTTTCATAACCCTCCGGGGTCGGACCGGAATAAGTCTTTTATGAGAGCCAATTGCAAAAATCAGCGACGGCCTTCGATGGGTGAGTTTCGAATCCGCACCGCGCTTTAGGCGGTTGGTGGGTTTCAATCCGCCCCGAAAAGCGCGGTGCGGATTCGAAACCCGCCCTACGAAGGCCGAATCATCAGTCCAGTTGGTATTGAGCGCGCCAGTCCACGTCCTCGGTCAGCCTTGGCTGGTCGGCCTTGTTGAGCAGGAAGGAACCGAGGACGAGGTGGTCCATCTCGGTGCGCATGAAGCACCGGTAGGCATCCTCCGGGGTGCATACAATGGGTTCGCCTCTTACGTTGAAACTGGTATTGACCAGGACCGGGCATCCGGTAATACGGTAAAACTCACGGAGCAGATCGTAGTAAGCGCGGTTGTATCGTCCGTCCACCGTTTGTACCCGGGCAGAATAGTCCAGATGCGTCACAGCGGGAATGTCCGACCGGGGAATGTTCAGTTTCTCAATACCGAACAACCGTTTCTGCTGGTCGGTCATCTGCAGCCGGCGCTCTTTCCTGACCGGTGAGACCAGCAACATGTAGGGGGAGTCCTCGGTCATTTCGAAATAGTCGCTCACGTGTTCACGCAGCACACTCGGCGCAAAAGGCCGGAAGCTTTCACGGAATTTGATTTTGAGATTCATCACTGCTTGCATGCGCACTGACCGTGGATCTCCGAGGATACTTCGCGCCCCCAAGGCTCGGGGCCCAAACTCCATCCTGCCGTTCATCCACCCGACTACCTTTTCCTTGGCCAGCAGGCAGGCAACCCGAGCGATCAGATCGTCATATTCGAGCCTTTCGAAGACCGCACCGGTCGACTGAAGGTATTCCTCGACTTCGGAGTCTGAGAAAGCAGGGCCGAGGTAGGCGCCTTTCATGGAATCATCAGGTTGCGCCTGCCGGGGTAGTCCGAGAACCTTGTGATAGACCAGGAGAGCAACTCCTAGCGCTCCCCCCGCATCGCCGGCCGCGGGTTGTATCCAAATCCGCTTAAACGGCCCTTCCCGGAGCAAGCGTCCATTACCGACACAATTCAAGGCCACACCCCCGGCAAGGCAGAGATTCTCCATCCCCGTCACCTTATGGACGTGTCGGGCCATGCGCAGCATCACTTCTTCTGTCACTCTCTGGATGGAGCAGGCCAGGTCCATCTCGCGCTGAGTCAGCCGAGATTCGGGCGTACGCGGCCGACCTCCGAAGAGCTTCGAAAAAGCCCCATTTGTCATGGTCAGGCCATGGAGGTAATTGAAGTACTGCATGTTCATTCTGAAGGAGCCGTCTTCCTTCAGATCCATCAGCTTGTCTAGAATCAGGTCCACATACTTCGGCTCGCCGTACGGCGCGAGTCCCATTACCTTGTATTCCCCAGAGTTGACCTTGAAACCGGTGAAGTAGGTGAAGGCCGAGTAAAGCATTCCGAGCGAGTGCGGGTAGTGGATCTCCCCGAGCAATTCCACCTGGTTCGCCCGGCCCATCCCATACGAGGTTGTCGCCCACTCCCCTACGCCATCCATAGTCAGGATCGCAGCCTCTTCAAAGGGCGAGGGGTAGAACGCGCTTGCGGCATGGGATTCATGGTGCTCGGCGAACAGAACTTTGCCTTGGTATCCGCCCAATTCGCGTCGAATTACTTCTCGTGTAAAGAGCTTTTCCTTGATCCACAAGGGCATAGCCATCATGAACGAGCGGATGCCCAGGGGGGCAACGCCGAGATAGTTTTCCAATATTCGCTCGAACTTGAGCAGCGGTTTGTCGTAAAAGGCAACATAATCCAGGCCACCTGGTTCGATTCCGCCCTCACGCAGGCAGTAGCGTACGGCCAGGGTAGGAAAATTCGGATCGTGCTTCTTTCGAGTGAAGCGCTCCTCCTGGGCCGCGGCCAGGATCTCCCCGTCCTGGATCAGACAGGCGGCGGCATCATGATAAAAGGCGGAAATGCCGAGAATATTCATGGTTCAAAGTTCGAGGAATACCTCAGAACTGCCGTTCATAGATTTCGGGTCGAACCGGGCCGGTTGTTCTCGGGATCCAGTAGGTTTCAACCCGACGATCGATCCGCCGGCTGAGCGGATCGCGGAAAAGGCGGGCTAGCGCGCCAATAGGGGTAACAACCAGCACAAAAAGAAGTGAAAGGATGATGCGCGTGTTAACCCAGGCGAGTAAACTCCCCAGCTTCAGCCAAGTCTTCTCAACGGGGCTGAGGACGGCCGGATAGACGAGTCCGAGAAGCAGAAGGGCCCCTCCAGCCGACCAGAGAGCGACGGGAACCAAGGTGTGGCCTCGATACCAGCTCACAGCCGCCACCACGGCAAGACCGAGCCCCACAACCAGCCCGAAACGCCGAAGCCTTTTTGTGTCCACTGCCGTCATATTAGAAAATCGTGTAAATGAACGGGCTAATGGCTGACCCTTGGGTCATAAAGATCAGCGCGCCTAACAAGAGCATCATCAGGATGACCGGCGCAAGCCACCACTTCTTCCTTTCTTTCATGAACGCCCAGAACTCGGCGAAAAGCGATAAAGTCATATTACTCAAGGTTCTGTCTCCTCTTTGCCCCCACTCCTAATAGGCCCCTGAACCTCGAAGAACCGCCGGTATCGTCTTAAGCAGGATTTTTATGTCGAGAATCAACGACCAGGTGTCGATGTATTCCAGGTCCATGCGAACCCAGCGTTCAAAGCTGAGGTCGCTTCTGCCGTTGACCTGCCACAGACACGTCAATCCCGGTTTCACACTGAATCGTCTCTTGTGCCACTGGGTGTCGATCAGTTTGACGTCACGCAGTGGAAGGGGCCGCGGACCAACCAGGCTCATTTCCCCTCTCAGGACATTAATGAGTTGGGGGAACTCATCAATACTGAACTGGCGAAGGAACCGCCCGAGTCGAGTAACGCGCGGGTCTTTGCGAATTTTGAAGACAGGGCCATCGGCCTCGTTCAGTTCCTCGAGCGATTCCTGCGTCTTGTCGGCCTGCTCGACCATCGTTCGAAACTTCAGCACGTAGAACCGCCGCCGGTTCAGGCCGACACGCTCCTGTCGGAAAAATACCGGCCCTCTTGAATCGATCTTAATTGCCAGGGCCACCAGTAAAAGAAAGGGCGACAACAGGATCAAGAAGCTCAGGCTGACAATCACGTCCATGATGCGCTTCGCCACCAGCTGCCAACCATCCTCCGGGCCTGAGCGAATGGTGACAACAGGAACACCATCGATGGTGTCTACCTGGGGGCGCGCAACCCGAAGGTCAAACAGATCCGTACGGACACGAACCATAATTCCCTGCTCCTCACATGCCTCCACAATCTTTTCAATCAAATCGCGACGCCTGCGAAGAGGCAAAGCCACAAGCACTTCATCAACCGGTTCGCGCGCAATAATGGCCCCCAGGCTAGACAGCACTTGCGTATCGTTCATCTTCATCGATCTCCTTGGCATCAATCGTCCCTACAACGCGATATCCGAGTCCCGGATCACCAGCGACATAGGCGGCCAGACTTGCCACGTCGTCGCCGGCGGCAATGATGACGACATTACGAAGGTTGCGGCCTCGAGAGCGAATCAGGTAAAGCAGTTGCTGAGCCGTTTCGCGTGAAGCACCAAGGACGAGGAAAGTCAGACCCCAGTAAACGATCAGGAAACGGTTGGAGGCGAAGTCCAGCTGTAACGGCCAGCGAAGGATCAAGACCGACACCGTCATCAAACTAGCAGCGAGGAGAACTTCATGCACACGTTGCTGAAAAGTCGAAAACCGGTGAGATCGGTAGAATCCGGAAACGGAGAGAATTCCATATGACAGGGCGAAGTATCCCATCAGCAGGAACAGGTTGATGACCTTTATACGAATGACAAGAAGATAAGCGACACCAGGGAGAGCAAACGAGGCCGAACTGATGGCTATGGATGCGAACAGGATGGCGCCCATAAGCACCATGTCCGTGCTCTTCACAAAACGCCACCAGAAGTCATTAGCGTAGCTCATCGAGTGCGGACGTTTCATTCCATGCTCCTCAAGCGCGCTTCGCGCGTGTTACTTACAGTCAGAGACCCAGGCGACAGTAACCAAGCCTGGAAGCCACAACCAATCTCGTGCGGTGGCACTTTCGCGGACACGAATCCACAGCACTGATTTCGAGAGAATCTTGCGAAACACCCGCAGGATTGCGACCTTCCTACGCAGAGGCAAGCCGTGTTCCTTTTGGACGGGTGCCCCGATAACTCACTTATTTACAGTGGCATCAGGGGAAAACCAGTCCGCGACTGCGTGAACCGAAATACTCAAACTGTGCAGAGAAGTTAACAGGGGTTGGGAAGCGCACCTGGGAACACGCTTGCGCCCCCGGCATCTCTAACGGCGCACCGTACCCCAGACGATGGTATTGGACAGCGTACCGGGGATGACCCCGAGAAGGCCATATCCAATGCTCTTCGCCGTGCTTCCGGGAAGGAAGAGAACATCGTTCGGGTGAAGCGCCATATCAGGCTGTTTGCCCTTCAGAATGTCTTCAACATTAACGGCCAGTTCTTGCCTGCGGCCCTCTTCGTCCCAACGGACGAGAACGGCTTTGGAAGCTTTCGCAGTCCGCATGGGTCCGCCCGCCTCGGCAAGCGCTTGCGAGATAAACAGCTCCTCTTCCCGAGGGAGTTCGTACGCGCCGGGACGATTCACATCGCCGATCACAAAGAATCTTTCTATGTGCCTTTCGGGGATTTGCACCACATCGCCACCCGTGATTGGCACGTTGAGGTCGAGCTTGCCATTCTCAAGCAAATCTTTCAGGTTCACCTTCAGGCTTTCCGCCTGCTGGGGCGCGGCCGCAGCGCCGGCCCCCGGGCCCGTGGTCGCCCCTTTTTTCTGGATAATCGCGTAATCGTCGGCCACTTCCAGATTCAGGCCTCCTGCTAGACCAATGGCGTCAATCAAGCGCAGAGGCTGGGTGATCTGGTACTGGCCCGGTTGCTGGACAGCGCCGAGCACAAACACGGACTGCGAACGGTATTCCGCAACAAAGACGCTTACCTGGGGATTCTTGATGAAACGACCATCCAAAAGC
>DAOTAI010000353.1:0-5478 GCA_035593865.1 Acidobacteriota bacterium | reverse complement strand
TCCGGGGATCGAGCTTCCGCCGATCGACTTGGAGTCGCCGAACGAGAAGCGCCCGGAGAAAGAGTCCCGGTCGCTCATCGTGTAATCGAACCGGTTGTCGGTCCGGACCGAGTCGGCGCTCCGGTCGGTCTGGGTCGACAGGTTGTTGGAGAGGCCGGCCGAAGTGGGCATGGGGATCAGCTCGAGCATGGCCTTCGCCGACGGATCAATCCGGCTCTCCGGGATGATATTCCCCGGAAACTGGTCGCGTACCCAAACCCCGTTTTCCTGCCGGCTGGTCGCCGGGTCGTAGATCGGCTTGCCGAACTCGGACATGTCCCCCGTCCGCATTAGGGCCGTGGGTATGCTTGCTCGGTTGGTACCCACACTGCGGTCACGAAAAACGTCGATGCTGTGGAAAAAGAACAGTTTGTCCTTGATGATCGGCCCCCCAATCGAGCCTCCCACCCGATTGTTCCGAAAGAACTTTCCTTTGAAGGACTGCGAGGAGGCAAAGTAATCCCGGGCGTTGAAGCGGTTAATACTGGGATAGTGAAAAACAGAGCCGTGAAACTGGTTGGACCCCGACTTGATACTCAGGCTGACCAGACCGCCGATCACACGGCCATGCTCCGCGCTGTAATTGCTTGACAGTAGACGGAATTCGCTGATCGCCTCTAGTTGCGGCGTATCGGCGATGCCTGCACCGCCCTGCGAGCCCGTGAATTCCTGGTTGACCGAAACGCCATCGACCACGAAACTGTTGCCCCGCGGCCGGCTACCGTTGATACTGGGGTTGGTCGCCTCCACTCCGGCATTCGCACCGAAACTCGACCCAGGCAACAGATTGATCATGTTGTAAACGTTGCGACCAATCGGCAGATCGACGATTTTGCGTTCCTCCAGCGATTGACCCAACGTTGAGCTGACCTTCTCCAGAAGGGGCGCCTGCCCGATAACGTTTACTTCCTGCGTCACCTCCCCGATCTCCAGCGTGACGTCCAACCGCTCGTCAGTCGCCATGCGGACCTGAATGCCTTTGTGCACCGTGGTCTTGAAGCCTGGCATAGCCACCCGGACGCTGTAAACACCCGGATCCAGGAACGAGAAACTGTACGTACCCTGGTCGGACGTCACAAACTGCAAGCTGACGTTGGTGGCCTCGTTGATCAAAACCACCTCCGCCCTGGGGATGACCGCCCCGGTTGGATCGGCTACGATGCCGCTGAGCGTCGACTTGACGCGCTGGCAAAGGATATGCTCACTGCAGAGCAACAACGTCGCCAACGCCAGCAACACAACCGCTCTAATTTTCATACCGTCCTCCTCGGAGATACTATAAGCCTGGGATGCTGATAGCAGGGCACGTGAAGACCGTTAATATTGGTATCGGTCCTGCGCATCTTGTGTCGACATGAGGTGTACTATAGAACGAGCAAGGCTGTCAAGCTTATTTTGCCTCGCCACACAGTCAGCATCAACCTTTCTTGAATCGGGAACGAATGCAAAGAGCAGAAATCTGTCTGGTTGAAAGCGCCGCCAGTCTATCCGATTACCTCTATCTAAGGCTCTTGACAACAGGATGACAGAATGCGAGTGTATCCGAGTTGTCGACGGACCAGACTCTTTAATCAGACAGACTCAGGAGTGGGCAGTCTATGAGAGTTAAATTGCTAACAGTTGTCATCGGTCTCAGCCTGGCGTTGCTCGGCTCAGCGTGTCGACAGATTGAGAAACCGGTCACTGCGCCTGAAGCCGACTTTTTCGTTTCTCTGAATGGCAACGACAGCTGGTCAGGCAAACTAGCTGAGCCAAACGCCTCAAGAACCGATGGGCCTTTCAAGAGCCTGTTGCGGGCGCGGGAAGCCGTACGCGAGAAAGTCAGGCAAGGGCTGACCGCCCATGTTCTCGTTCTGCTTCGCGGCGGAACTTACGAGCTCCCGGAACCGTTATGGCTGACCGTCGCCGATTCGGGGACAGATGTTCATTCGATCACCTATGCTGCCTTCCAAGATGAAATACCCGTGATCAGCGGAGGCCGCGCGATCGCCGGTTGGAAAAAGCAGGCAGGTTCGGTCTGGACCGCCGAGGTCCCGGCGGTCAAAGAAGGCTGGTGGTTCCGCCAAGTCATCGGGCAGGACCGGCGACTTGTGCGGGCGCGCTATCCGAACGCCGGCCAGTACCTCAAGGTCCAGGAGACAGGAAAGGCCAAAGGTGTGCGCGCCGGCGCGATCGATGCTGAACTGGCCACCGTTACTGTCGACGGGCCGTTCCCGGGGGACAATCTGGCCAGCCAGGAGGCAGAGTTGGTCGTTTATCACCTCTTCTCTCTTTCGCGCGGGAGGATCATGTCGACCAGTGGCCCGACCGTAAGTCTGTACAACCAGATGGGGTGGGTCGGGCTGCCCTTCGTGCAAACCAACCCAGGTGACCGGGCCCACCTGGAGCATGCGCTCCCGTTTCTGGACGCCCCCGGCGAGTGGTACTTGGACCGAGATCGAGCCACGCTCTATTACTTTGCCGCCGACAACGAGGATCCCAACCGCATGACTTTTGTCGCACCGCACATTCCCCAGCTGCTGGTCCTCGCTGGAACCAAGGATTCTCCGATTCGGAACGTTCACTTCAGAGGTATCCGCTTCGAGCACAGCACCTGGGATCTGCCCTTGGCTGGCTACACTGGAATTCAGGCTGGTCACTATGGATCCCGGTACATCGATCAGGCGACTTACGCCCTGACACCCGCGATTCAGTGCACATATCTTAGAAACTGCAGTTTCGAAGAATGTCGATTTGCTCACTTCGGCGCCTCCGGTCTCGCCTTCGGTGCGGGAGCGGTCGGCAACCGGGTCACCGGCTGCGAGTTCTACGATATCGGGGGCAACGCGGTCATGGTCGGCTGGCGGCCATCAGCGACTGCTCCTCCCCGCCGTTTTTTCGACACGGATTGGGCCGACTTGACCGACGCCCCCCTGGACAACGAGATCTCTCATAACACCATCCGCGAATGCGCCGCCGAACAGTTTGACTGCGTCGGAATCTTCGTCGCCTACTCGACCCGCACCGTGATCGCCCACAACCTGGTACACGACCTCCCTTACACAGGCATTTCGATAGGCCTTACCTGGAATGATTTTCCGACTACCCAAAAAGCCTGCCGGGTCGAATACAACCATGTGCACGACGTGATGAAAGTGCTTCACGACGGCGCCGGCATTTACACCCTCGGCTACCAGCCCGGGACCAGAATCACGCATAATCTGGTCCACGACGTTCCAGGCGGCCATGGAATGTACACCGACGAGGGAAGCAGCCAGATACTGATCGAGAACAACATCTTCTACCGACTTGGCGTGGCGGGATGGAACCATCACTACGGCCAGCTGAACACTATCCGAAACAACATCTTCGCCTTGCCCAAGAAATGTGGAGTGCGGAGAACGGGCCGCGACGAAGAGACCTCTTTCACGTGCGAGGGAAACATTTTCCTGCTGGAAAATGCCGTTGCTTTGGATGGCGACTGGGCAAACGACCTGTTTGTCATCGACCGAAACCTCTACTGGTTGGCGGGGGCGCCCGGCCCACTCCAATTCGCCAGGGTCCCGCTCGAGAAGTGGCAGTCCAGAGGTCACGACCGTCAGTCGCTGGTGGCTGATCCGGGGTTCGCGGACGCAGCCAACGGTAATTTCACGTTGCCGGCAGACTCACCGGCTTTCAAAATAGGCTTTAGACCTATCGATCTCAGCCAAGTCGGTCCCCATCCCAATCGCTGAAGGAGCAAGGAATGAGGCCGTGCCCGAGGGCGCCGAGGGCGGCGATGACCGACTTTCTGGGGTTTGTCGAAGGTCCCCGACTCAAAGCGTGCGTTGACCGTCTAGTCGTTTGAGATAGAGCACTGCCGGCCCGGGGAAAGGCGTGGTGAATGTCCGTGACGCGCCTCCATCCACTGGGGTCCCCGGCATCTCACGATCGAGGTTCACATTGAACCACACGACCTGGAACCTGCCCGGTGCGTCACTCAGATCGACGTTGAATTCCCCTTTGTTCGACTGAAAGACCAGGTATTCATTCCCGCGGCTGGCCAGACAGTAGCGCGTAGTCGAGAGCGATTCCTCCGGTTTCATCGTCTTCAGGTCAACGCGACTGGCCCAGCGCAATATTTGTCCCATCGCTTGGCGGGCCGAATCCTGCCACGTCGGCGAAGGAAGAAGCTCTTCCATGAAAAGAACGTTCAGTCCTCGCGTGAAGCTTCGCCAAACCCAGATGTTGTCACCTCCCGTATGCCCCCATAAATGGTCCGTGTCATTCACCACAACCTTCGTTGTACAGGACGAGCAGGGTTCGTCGCGGTAGCTCTGTTTCGCATCTCCGGGATTCGGAGAAATCCAATCGGCGGGGCTGTTGAAAAGTGTCTCGTTCGATCCTCCCCTGTATTGGAAGGTCATGCCGACCGGGTGCTGCTTCGGCTTCCGAGCCTCGTAGTCTCTGACAAAACGGATCATATGATATTGCCACTCGGTTGAATCAGCGTGCGCCTCGTTGCAGATCTCGTACAGCACATTGTCGAATTCGTTCACAGTATCGATCACCTTCCGGACATAGGCCTCCTGCAACTCCAGAACGCGGCGCCCCGCCTCACTGGTGTTCAGGGTGTTGTATTCGATTCCGCTTCCATCTCCATTAAGATCGGCCTCGACTCCATTTACGTTGTTCGGCAAATGGAATGGGTGATTCTCCCATGCATCGGAGAACTGGATCTCCCAACCTTCGAACAGCATCACCGCGGTGTATATGCCCAGACGCTGGGCCTTGCTCACACGTGTTCGCAAACGCTCGAAGTACTCGGGGTTGAACTTTGTCAGGTCGAACTTAGCGGCGCCGTCGTTGGCCTGTCCGGGGCCTGTCCGCAGCCAGGGGTGAGGCTGGCAGTACTTCACCTGTCCGTCCGTGTAGCTGTCAGTCCATTTCGTCGTCTCCCAGCGCCAGAGGCGGAAGAAGTTGTGATTGTGCTTCTTCAGAAAAGCCAGATAGCCGTCATAATCAAACACTGGCGGGGGGTTCGAAGTTGCGCCGCGAATCAGTAGGCCGTTATCCTGCAACGATTGCCACACATGAGACCCGGCAAGAGCGATCGCCCGGCCCGACCCGTCGGTGAACCACCGGGGGTTGGAATCAAGCACACGTAGCGGTCCTTTGGCGGGGGTAACATTCTGGGAATCTTGCGACTGCACCGCTGAGCACAGACACAGCAGGGTGAGCACGGTCAAAAGCCTTTTCATAGGCATCTCCTTCCACTCAAGAGAGATAACATGAAACGTGAAGCCCGGCTAGTGGAAGGTGACCGCGGCTCGAGCGCCAGACCGAGCAGGAGGACCCTTTGTTCGTAGTATAGGGCTTCACAACACAGGTTCTTTCCAAAAAGAGAGCGGTCCTGGCCCTATGCTCCAGCGTCCCCATTTCGACCATTTGGACTTTTTCTTCTGACTGGAGGTCCGTCAG
>DAOTAI010000352.1:0-5481 GCA_035593865.1 Acidobacteriota bacterium | reverse complement strand
CGTTTTTCAGCGGTGTATCGCAACCCTGGTGGTTGAGTGATTCGCATTTTGTGCGAATTGTATCGAAACCCGTGCTCTCCTGGCCCCGCGGTCCAGGGGGAGCCGAAGGTGGCCCCCGAGCGGTTGAGACTTAGAATCTTAGAAACGCCCCGACACCGCCCGCGCCTTGAAGGTGCTCGGCCGCTTTAGCCCGAACCTGCTCCGCTTTACCCCCGCTGTTGACTACTCGGCTGACTGCACGGGCAACAACGTCTTTGACGGGCGTCACTTCACCCTCACAGTAAGGGCAGGCTGAGCCTGTTTCTGCAAGCAGCGATCCGCAGTTGGCACATTCTCCTCCGGGCGGAGTAAAACCGTCGGCGTAGACGATGTGCCACACTCGACCCTCCTGAATGGCACGCAAAGTGGAGTCGAGGCCCGTGACCGCCTGGTTGTTTTTCGCAGCGGCAGTAATCAGACGTTGAACCAGCTGATCTTCTTCGGCTCTTTCGGCGCCGCTTAGCATTCGCCGGGTCGCCTCTAGGATCTGAGAGGGGGTGGCTTCGAGCGCCAGGGGGATGGTACCGATGACAAGCTTGCGCAAGTTAGCAGGAAGAAGCCCTTGAAGTTCGTTTGTTGCAGCAACTGGTCCGGCGAGTATCAGCCGATTGAATTGATGTTCTTCAGCCACACGGTTGAGCAGATCCGCGACGTTCTTCAGGTGATGGCGTGCGTGGCCGTCCGCCTTTCGCTGCACCTGCATCTGTGACCGCATGTGGTCTGACCCTGGACCCTTAATTCGTTTTACGTCTTGCGTTGCGAGCGCGTCGACATGCTCCTGGACCTCATCAAGAAAAACAGTAAAAAGACGGGAATGGGCCTTGTCTGTCAGAACCAAACCGTAACGCCCAAACTCATCGAAAGCCTCGAGAAGCGGTCGCACGTAAGGCTTGGCGCTCCATCGGACGCTGTTTTCAAGTTCTATCTTCAACTCCTGTTGACGAAACACACCCTTCGGCTCACAGAAGAGCACCAGAGTTTTGCCGCGCGGGGTATAGTCGGATACCGCGCGAAGCACTTGATCACAAGCCTGGGAAAAGGATTTCTTCTGGTCGTGGTCTGCCAGAGAGTCCTCCAGCCTTCGCAACATGTGCTTGAGCGAGGTTTCAAATCCTCGGTTCAGATTGACTGCCTGGGATTGATCCACGTTGAGATAGACGCTCAGAACGCCATTCCCTTCTTGCGCCTTGTGTTCAATCAGATCGCGGACATCCTCTGTAGAAATCATGTCAACCCTCCTCTCGTTGATCGATAAAACAATGCGGCTTCGCGGTAGGACACTGCGCGGATTGTTGATCAGGCCGGTCTACGCTCACTGACTTCGAATTCGTCATCAAGATGTGTGAATCGCCGATCCTGGCCTTATTGTACGACTCGGAGAGGGTGTCAGCAAGTTAAGCGGCATTCGCCAATCCCCCTTTGCGAATTGTAAAATAGTAGTAAATCTGAATTTCCCCATTTCGCATGGATCAAGAACAGAGAAAACTCGCGGAGGAGCTTTTCTTCTCCGGGCCGAAGACCACGAGTTTCGCCAAGCTTCTCTACTTTGGAATTTTCGATGCCTCAAGAGTCTTTCCTTATCCCGCGCCGTCAAGCGATGAAGCGGAGCGAACCGAAGAGTTGGTAAGGAATCTCGATTGTTTTCTGCAATCTGAGGTGGATCCCGACTGGATTGACCGCAATGCCACTATTCCCGACCGCGTGATCGCTGGCCTCGGGAAGCTGGGATTGATGGGCCTTACCATCCCCAAGGAGTACGGCGGACTGGGTATGTCTCAATACGCCTATTGCCGTGCCATGGAACGTGTCGCCGCGCGGTGCGGTTCGACTGCCTTGATGATCAATGCTCACCAGAGCATCGGTTTGAAGGCGCTTGTCCTGTACGGAACCGAGGAACAGAAAGCCCGCTGGCTTCCCCCGCTGGCTCGGGGCGAACAGTTGGCCGCGTTCTCTCTAACCGAGCCCAATGCCGGATCGGATGTGGCCAGCATTGAGACAGAAGCGGTCTATGACCCGGCCCGAAAGCTCTACCGCATTACCGGGCGCAAGCAGTGGACCACAAATGGCGCCATTGCCGGCGTTCTCACTGTCATGGCGAAGACCACCGTTCAGACCGCGAGCGGATCCGCAAAAAAAGTAACCGCTTTCCTTGTTACGCCAGACATGCCCGGCTTTCGTGTGCTCAACCCCGCCTTGGAAAAAGTTGGCATGCGGGGCACAAAGACGGCCAATCTGGCTTTTGAAGGACTGGAGGTGCCAGCTTCGCACATCCTGGGGCCTCCCGGCCAAGGACTTCGTATTTGTCTTACGGTCTTGGACTTCGGCCGGACAACCTTTGGCGCGACCTGTACGGGCGCTTCCAAGTTTCTGCTGCGGCAAGCGGTTGAATACTCCCGACGGCGCCGCCAGTTCGGACGGCCACTGGCCTCATTCGCACTTGTCAAGCAGAAGATTGCGAATATGGCCGCCCTGGTTTATGCGATGGAATCGATGACATACCTCACGGCCGGGATGATTGACGCGAACGCAGAAGACTTCATGCTGGAGGCGGCGATTCTGAAGGTCTTTGCCAGCGATGCCTTGTGGAGCATCGTTTATGACACCATGCAGATTTTCGGGGGACGTTCGTTTTTCACGGACCTTCCCTATGAGCGCATGATGCGCGATGCGCGTCTGAATATGATTGGAGAAGGATCGAACGAAGTGATGCGGGCCTTCATTGGCGCCGCCGGAATGCGTGATCCGGGAGTTCAACTGGAGCAGGTCCTGAAAGCTACGCGCCATCCCCTGGCTAATGCGTCGTTTCTCTGGGGTTTCGGCCGGCAGAATCTGGCGCGCCTGCGCACGCCGGTGGTGCCTGTTCGATCGCGTCTTCTTAAGCCGGAGGCCCGGATGCTGGCGGCACGCGTGCGGCGGTTCGGCATTTCAGTTGTTCGAGTTCTCGCCAAGTATCAGGAAGAAGTGGTTGAGCGCCAGATGATTCTCGATCGAATCGCCTCCAGCGCCATGGCACTTTACGGCGCCACAGCAGTTATGGCGCGGCTGGACCGCGACCTGGCAGGGCAGGATAGCGCTCCCGATTTCCTCAAGAAGGATCTTGCGGCCGGGAGACTCTTCTGCCGGCAAGCGTTCGCAATCGTCGACCGTTCGCTTGGAAGTCTGTTCAGGAATGAAGACGATTCAATCGAACGGGTGTCGAACATGCTGAGCGGCGTGGCGTGAAATCCTCGCGCATTCGTGGTTGAGACCATTTCGCCGCTTCACAACGTCTTTCGTTTGGCAGATGAGCACCAAGACACAGGAAAAAAGTCATTCGAAACCTTCCCTTCGCGACCTTGCCGAGGAGATCGCGGAGCAGGAAGCCGTTCTCCGGCAGGGCGGGGGGCCGGCAGGACAGGAGCGACAACGGCGCCTCGGACGCCTGACTGCCCGCGAGCGCCTCGCTCGGTTACTGGATCCGGGCGAACGTTTTTTCGAGCTGGGCCTGTGGGCCGGTTATCGGATGTACGAGGAATGGGGCGGGCTGCCGGCAGCGGGCGTCTTGACCGGGATCGGCAAGGTGAGCGGCCGCGATGTCATGATTATCGCCAATGACGCGACCGTCAAGGCCGGCGCCATGTTCCCGCAGTCAATCAAGAAGGTACTCCGGGCGCAGCGCATTGCCTTCGAATGCCGTCTGCCTGTCATCTATCTCGTCGACTCCTCCGGCGTTTTCCTTCCGCTTCAGGATGAGATTTTCCCGGACGAGGACGATTTCGGTCGAATATTCCGGAACAATGCTGTTTTATCTGCGGCCGGCATCCCTCAGTTCGCTGCCGTAATGGGAAACTGTATCGCTGGTGGGGCATATCTTCCGGTTCTGTGCGACAAACTGCTGATGACCGAAGGAAGCGGTCTCTATCTCGCCGGACCGGCGCTTGTCAAAGCGGCAATAGGACAGAATGTTGATGCCGAAGAACTGGGCGGTGCCCGAATGCACGCGGAAATAAGTGGAACCGTGGATTTTCATGAGCCGAATGATGAATCCTGTCTCGCCCGCTTGCGCCGACTGGTCCAGCTGTTGCCAGAATCGGACGTCGAGGTCCGCCATCCCGCCTCGTCACCCTCGGTGGATCCAGGGGCGGTTTATGACCTCGTCGGCGGCGATGGACAGAAGGAATATGACGTCCGCGACGTACTAGCAACAATCGTTGATCGAGAGTCACTGGAAGAGTCTCGGCCTTCCTTCGGACAGACCCTGGTGACCTGTTACGTCCGCATTGAGGGGCGCCCGCTTGGAATTGTGGCCAACCAGCGCCAGAGAGTTCGGTCAGCTCGAGGGGCTATCGAAATCGGAGGAGTGATCTACACGGAGAGCGCCGACAAGGCTGCGCGTTTTGTCATGGACTGCAACCAGCTTAGGATCCCGATCCTTTTCGTCCAGGACGTGCTCGGCTTCATGGTGGGTCGGGAAGCGGAGCAGTCAGGCATCATCCGCGCCGGCGCCAAACTGGTCAATGCGGTCAGCAATTCCGTTGTGCCGAAAATCACCCTTGTTCTGGGTAACTCTTTCGGCGCCGGGAACTATGCGCTCTGCGGCAAAGCCTACGACCCGAACTTCATTCTGGCGTGGCCGGGGGCACGATATGCCGTCATGGGAGCGGAGCAGGCCGCACAAACGCTTCATTCAATTCAGACGCGTTCGGCCGGAAAGAAGGGCGCACCCTTGGATGAAGAAGAGTCCCGTCGTGTTTACGAGGAAATCAAGGAACGTTATTCCGAGCAGATGGACATCCGGTACGGCGCTGCCCGGGGCTGGGTCGATGCTATTATTCAGCCCCATGATACCCGGGCGATTATGAGCTTTCTGCTGCGTATCGTCGCACGTTGCCCGCTTCGCGCGCCCACCTTCCATACCGGGGTTCTGCAGGTGTAGCGAATGTCCAAAGTGAGTCATCATTCGTCAATCAACAGCACGTTGCGCATCGGGAACGCCCAGGCTTTCTGGGGTGATAGTCCCGACGCCGCGGTGCGCCTGCTCGAGGCACGGCCTGATCTCGACTTTCTCACTCTTGATTACCTGGCCGAAGTCTCGCTGTCTATCATGGCGATACAAAAGGATAAGAACCCGGAGGCGGGTTACGCCGCCGATTTTGTAGAGCTGGCCGGCAGTCTCGCACCTTTCTGGCGGGCCGGATGTCACACCAGGATCGTTACCAACGCAGGCGGCCTCAACCCCATGGGCTGCGCGCTCGCCTGCCGTGACGTGCTCCAGGCGGCCGATTGCCCAGTGCGGATTGGTGTGGTTACAGGCGACGATGTTCTCGCCCGGCTTAAGAATAGTACCGATTCGACCCGTTTCAAGAATCTCGAAACGAATCAGCCGCTCGAAGAGGTTCGCGACCGGTTGGTTACCGCAAACGCCTACCTGGGTGCTCAAACCGCCGCCGAAGCCCTCGCCCG
>DAOTAI010000351.1:0-5493 GCA_035593865.1 Acidobacteriota bacterium | reverse complement strand
GCAGTCACGCCGGGAACTGAACAGCCGTATTCCCGAGATCCTGCCCGACGGGCGCAAGTACTTTCCGGTCAACGCGCCCAGGAAGAATCCTGACTTCTCGTCGATGACCCTCTTGGCCATGGATGCCCGGTCCTGGTACGACTCTCTGCAGGTCTTCTGGAAGCGACAGTACGGGGAGGCATTCACCGCGACAGCCTTTTACACGCTAGGTAAAGCGATCGACGAAGCGTCGCCCACGAATTCAACGCTGGAGGTCTCGGGTGGCCCGTTGATCCGCATGGACTCCGATAACCTGCGCTTGGACAAGGGTCTTGGGGTGTTCGACGTAAGGCATTCTTTTTCCGCCAGCCTCCTCTGGGACTTGCCCTTTGCGCGGGGGCGCTCAAGCCTCTGGCCGACGTTAGCCCGGGATTGGCGGCTTGGAGGGTTCCTTACCCTCGCGTCCGGGCACCCGTTCACGCCGCTGATTTCATTTAACAACTCGCGAAGCGGAGTGAGCGGGGCTTCGGCCCTGGCTGATCGGCCGAACGCCGCACCCGGCTACCGCGGCAATCTGCTCATCGGGAAGGTGGATAGGTGGTATGATCCGCTGGCATTCGCACTCCCGGAAGCTGGTTTTTTTGGGAACCTCGGCAGAAACACCGTCTCGGGCCCCGGATACCATGATGTCGACCTCGTTCTGTCCCGCGAGTTCCACCTGGGCGTTGGCTCTGAGGGAGTACGTCTGCAACTGAGGGGCGAGTTTTTCAACGCGTTCAATCATCCGAATTTTGATCTGCCGGGTGATTCCGTCAGTGCCCAGGCCTCGAGCTACATATTTACCGACTCGAGCGGGGCCCCAAATCCGGCAGCCGTTCAACTGACCCGGACCAGCGGGAACCCGCGTCAAGTGCAAATCGGGCTGAAGGTGCTCTGGTAGCTGGCATGAAACGACTGAACGGATTCACTCGTCGGGTAAGAAGCGCGTCTCGGAAGGCCGGAATGTATGCCCGGTTTGCCCGAGGATTGGCTTCATTCCTTCGCGAGCAAACCACCCTGGACGACGCGAGGCAGACCATCCGCGAACGGCTGACGACGCGCGAGGACAACTTCCTCAGAATTCTGAATCGTGGGATCTACGGCTATCCCGCGAGCCCTTATTTGGCGCTCCTCAAAGAAGCGGGTTGCCAGCAGGGCGACGTCGTTCGGCTCGTCCGGTCAGTCGGCTTGGACGAAGCGCTCCGGCAGCTTTTGAAAGCCGGTGTTTACGTGGAGTTCGACGAATTCAAAGGGAGGAAGCCGATCCAGCGTGGGCGCCTTACGCTTCCCGTCACCGCCGGGGACTTCGACAACCCGTACCTCAAATACTGTTACGAAACGGCGACTTCGGGGTCGAGTGGGCCACGAAGCCGCACCTGGCTCGATCTCGATCACCTCGCCGCCACTACCTGCCACACCATGGTCGGGCTCGATGTCCACGGGTTGGACAAAGCCCCAACCGTGATCTGGCGCCCGATTCTGCCGGCCTGCACTGGCGTCACCAACGTGCTCCGGTCCGCCCGAGTCGGCAACGTCGCACGCAAGTGGTTCTCGCCGCTAAACTCGGAAGACCTTCGACCGTCGCTGACCTACGCCGCATCGACTTGGTACATCCTCCTCGCCGGGCGTCTCATGGGCGTCCCGCTTCCAAGGCCCGAGCCGGTGAGGACAGAAGATGCTGTGCGCGTCGCGCGTTGGGCGGCCACGGTGGTCCAGGAATCCGGAGCTTGCCTCATTCGCACTTATGTAAGCCTGGCAGTCCGGGTTGCCCTGGCGGCCGTGGAGAACGGGATTAACCTCGAGGGCGTCGTGCTGATGGGCGGAGGAGAGCCTCCAACTCCGTCCAAAGTCCGGCATATCCAGATGAGCGGGGCCCGATGGGTTCCAACATATGCTTTTTCCGAATTTGGGCAGGTGGGAGTCGGGTGCGCCAATCCGAAGTCGGAAAACGATCTGCACCTGTTCGAGGACGGAATCTTCCTGGTTCCGGTGGAGCGAGAACTGCCGGGATGGGAAGCGAAGGTAAATGTTTTCCACTTCACCACGCTGTTACCCACCAGTCCAAAAATCCTGCTGAACGTGGGGCTGGATGATTACGGCACGGTGGAGAGACGGTCCTGTGGATGTGGTTTGGAGAGCCTCGGCTTGCGCACTCACGTGGAAGGAATCCGCAGCTTCAGCAAGCTCACCGGAGAAGGAATGTCGGTGGCGGGCAGCGAAATGCAGGAAATCCTGGAGAGCGTTTTGCCCCAACGGTTTGGCGGAACACCGTTCGATTACCAACTGGAGGAAAGGGAAGATTCGCAGGGATTCACCCGCCTGGAACTGCTGGTCAGCCCGGAAATTCAGCTACCCGAAAACGGCGGCGCCGTCCTCGCTGCGATCCTGTCTGGGATGCGGAGCGGCAGCCCGGCCGCCGAGCTGGCCCGGGCGATCTGGAAAGAGGCGAACAGCCTCAGAATCAGGCGGGAGAAGCCCGTCGCCTCCCCAGAAGGAAAGTACTTCTGTATCCGAAAAGTGCGCTGTCCCAAGGGTTAACCCTTATCCCGAAGAGCGCTTGTGCAGTGCGCCGGCTTGACGCGTTTTGAACCCATGCGGTTGCCGGACGGGAAAAATCCGGAGCGTCGTCAAGTTCCTGCGCACTTCGCATAAAACCTCGCTCGATTGGCTTTTTTGCGGTTTTTTGTGGCGGGGTGGGGTGGAATTGAGTATCGTTTGCATCGTATTCGACTCTGAGGACATAAATGAAATTGCGGGCGGCGCGCGTATTGTTCGTGATGGGGTTGCTCCTGATCGCCCCGGCGGGCTGCTCTCGTTCCTCGCCCGAGGAAATGACGGTCGTGAGGGTCGTCATGGTTCCTTACTTGGGCATGGCGCCGCTGGTGATTGCCGAGCAGGAAGGCTTTTTTCGGGACCAATGGCTACAGATCGAACAGGTTACGCTTCGCCGATCCGGCGAAGCGGTGGCCGCCCTCGCTCGCGGTCAGGTTGACGTCGTGGCGGGCGCAGTCAACCTGGTGCTGCTCAACGCAATCGAAAAAGGTGCGAATATCAGGATCGTCGCGGACAAAGGGCACTACACGGATTCCAGCTGCGTCGTGAGCGCCTTGCTGGTCCATCGTGAGTCCTTGCGAGACGGGACTCTTCAGTCGCTTGCGTCATTGCGCGGCAAAAAGGTAGATCTGCGCGAGAACTCAATCCTCAGCTACGCATACGATTCGCTGCTCAGGCGGGAGCACCTGGGTCTGGGCGATGTCGAGATGGTCAGCCTGCCGCGGGGCGGGCAGCTGGCCGCGCTGGAGAACCGGGCGGTGGCGGCACTTTCCGCAGCTGATCCCTGGTTGACGCAGTTTAAGGATGCAGGCCCGGTTGTGGTGTGGCATTCAATCAACGAGGCCGTGGAGCGGCTTCAGTACTCGGTAATCACGTATGGCCCGAGCTTCCTCGGGGAATCCACCGACACCGGTTATCGTTTTATGACCGCCTATTTAATGGGAGTTCGGCAGTACAACCAGGGGAAGACTGAGCGGAACCTTGCCATCCTGGCCAAAGAGACTGGTCTGAGCAAATCCGTCTTGTCGCGCTGCTGCTGGCCGGACATCAACCCGGAGGGCACAATAATCCTCGACGGTCTGCACGAGTTCCAGGAATGGGCGGTTAATCGAGGCGAGCTGGCTCAAGTGATCCCCATCGAGCAAATCTGGGAACCCCGTTTCGCCAAAGCGGCCGCCAAAACCCTGAGCAGCGTGCCTCCGCGACAGGCGAACAATGATTAGCATTGAGTGCCGTGAAATCTCAAAGATTTTTCGCTCCCCGCGAGGCGATACCGAGGCTCTGCGATCAGTCAGCTTCACTGCAGCTGACCATGAATTCGTCTGCATCGTCGGGTCCAGCGGGAGCGGCAAGACCACGCTTCTGAAAATCCTCGCCCGTGTCCTCGAACCTACAGCTGGTGAGGTGGTGCTTCGTTCCGCGAACGGATCCGCGCCCCGCAACGCTCTTGTTTTTCAGGAACACGGTCTCTTTCCGTGGATGACCGTGCTCGAGAATGTTGCCTTCGGACTGGAAATGCAGGGCGTCGCGCGCCGGGACCGGACCGATGCAGCGCATTGCTTTATTCGAAAGGTCGGCTTGGATGGTTATTCGAAGAAGTACCCCTACGAGCTGTCGGTTGGGATGCGGCAGAGAGTAGCCCTGGCGCGTGCCTTCGTCTCTAACGCACAGATCCTGCTCATGGATGAGCCTTTCGCCTCGCTCGATGCGCAGACGAAGCTGCTCCTGCAGGAGGAGATGCTCTCCCTGTGGAGCCAGGAAAGGAAGCTGGTGATTTTCGTAACGCATGACATGGACGAAGCGATTCTCCTGGCGGACCGCATCCTCGTTATGTCCGGTTCGCCCGGCACCATTCTTGAGCAGATTCCGGTTGAACTGTCCCGTCCGCGCAATCCGACCAGCGAATGGGCCGCAGCCGCTGAGCTGAAAGGCCGGATCTGGACGCTGCTCGAGCAGGACGTCCGGAGACGACTGTACGGATGCGAGTCATGAGAATGCTACGGTTGTTGTCCGTCACTGCCGTTCAGGCGCTGATTGCGATTGCATTCCTGGCAACGTGGGAAATCGCCGGCCGAGCCCACTTCATTTCTCCGATTTTCTTCCCGGTTCCGAGCGTCGTTGTCCGCACTGTCTTCGACTTGTTCAGGAGCGGGGAGCTGATCGTACACCTGGGCGCCACGCTGTCAAGGATGGCAGGAGGCTTCCTCGTGGGCGGCTTGCCTGGTGTGATGTTGGGCTTACTCATGGGATGGTCTCCTCGGCTGAAGGTCTTGCTCGATCCCTTCGTCGCTGCTTTGCATCCGGTGCCGAAGATCTCGCTCCTGCCGCTTGTCATGATCCTGCTCGGAATCGGGGAGGCGCCCAACCTCGTCGTCATTGGGCTTGCCAGCTTCTTTCCGATGCTGATCAGCTCCCTCGCCGGGGTTCAGCAGATCAGTCCTTTGTATTGTGAAGTCGCGAAGAACTATGGAGCGACCACTCTTCGGATGTTCCACAGGGTGATTCTTCCCGGGAGCCTGCCGCTTGTTTTCGCGGGCATCCGATTGGCCGTGAATTCGGCCCTGGTCGTCACAATATCGGTGGAACTGGTGGCGGCTCAAACAGGTCTGGGTTCGATGATCTGGACGGCATGGGAAACTCTTCGAATCGAGGCGCTCTACGCCACCGTCTTGCTGACCGCCTTGCTTGGGCTGACTTTCAGCGTAGTGCTCAACCATCTGGCCCGATGGGCTATCCCCTGGCAGACGTGAGGACCAGCATCAGACTCGTTCAGCGAGCACGATCATCACGCGTCCGACCGCGGTATTGCTGCCTTCGCTGTTGCATGAGCAGCGGCACGGGCCGGCGACAGGGCGCCGACAAGGGCCCTAACCCGGATTTCTCACAACCCGAACGCTCGGCGGGCAAATTGACCATTTTTCG
>DAOTAI010000350.1:0-5531 GCA_035593865.1 Acidobacteriota bacterium | reverse complement strand
CCGGTTTTTCGCGATTCCTGCATCATCTGTTTCGGTTGTCTCGAAGTTGAAGCTCATGTGCCACCCGGGAGACCAGCGAAGAAAAACGAGCGAGCGATATCGGTTCTCCCGGCCTGGCGTCCTCTGGCTCCCCGCCAAGTATTGCCGCTTGATCAGCAGAACTCAGCCCGACAAACAGGTTTCGGTTCCTGAGTTCGTTCACTACTTCCTTTTCGCCCTTCGGGCTTTTCCTGATAGCGAACGCACCCTGACCCAGACCGACTGGACTTGTCAGGCCGCGCCGACTTTCCTTTTTCAAGAAGAGAATAACTTCCTGTCCGACCCGATACTGAGGAATCCCGCTAAAAGCGGATCGTCCGGATACCGAGCCGTCCAGTTGACGGAAGACAACCGTCTCTCCTTCGTTGACGCCTTTGACCGCTTTCCTGACCTGGAAAGTGTACTCGATGATCGGAATCCCGGCGGCTTCGCCCTGCGGCACCCGCTTCAGACACTGCCCGTGAAACACACGATCGGCCCGTGACGTCATTTCGACGAGGTTCACAATCTTGACGCTGGCCGCCTCCCCGGCCGCAGTCAACAAAACGAGCACAAGCACCGGCAAACCGAACCTTCTCATCGTTTTTGGGTCAATCCCTCCAACAGATTGATTTAGGTCAATTATACAGGACAGCTGACCTCTGATATTCTCATGAACTCCAGAGGTATGTTGCGACGTCTTCTGCTATGGCTGTTCTTTTTGCCGCTCCAATTCGGGCTGGCTCTCATCTTTGGCATCACGGACCTGCTACGGGCTTTCCGTCCGCGCTTCAGGAGAGGCACTGCAGGCCCCGCGCCGAATACGGAACTCTGTTCGATCGTAGTGCTGAACTGGAACGGCAGACAACTGCTGGAGGAGAGCATTCCCGCTTTGGTCCAAGCCGTCGCTAATACCGGCAAGCCGCATGAAATCCTGGTGGTCGACAACGGCAGTGAGGATGACAGCATCGAGTGGCTTACCCGTCATTATCCCCAGATTAGAATCCTGGCCCTTGACCGCAACTACGGGTTCGGTGAAGGCAACAACCGCGGTGTCCAAGCCGCCCAGCACGACATCGTCGTTCTTCTCAATAACGACATGATTGTCTCGGAGGGCTTTTTGCCCCCTTTGCTGGACGCCTTTTCGGACAACTCGGTTTTTGGAGTTGCGTCTCAGGTCTTCTTCCCGGCCGAAAAGCGAAGGGAAGAAACAGGAAACACACGAGGGTGGCTCCGACGCGGATACCTGCACCTGTCGCACGAACCGATCGAGGCCTGTCATTATACGCGCGGCTATTTGCCTGTTCTTTGGGCAGGCGGCGGGGCTTCTGCCTTTCACCGCACGAAGTTCCTTGCACTAGGCGGTTTTTCCGACATTTTCTCTCCCTGCTATTTTGAGGACACCGACCTGAGTTACCGAGCCTGGCGGCGCGGATGGAAGGTGCTTGTCGCAGCCCGGAGCCAGGTGCTGCACAAACATCGGAGCACGAGTTCAACCCGTTTTGCCCCTTGGGAGCTTTCCCGAATAATCGAGCAGAGACGACTCTGGTATCTCTGGAAGAACTTCCCCTTTGTTGATCTGCTCCGTAGCTTTGCCTGGTTCCCTTTTCAGTTGACCGCTAAAGTCTCGGTAAAAGACTATCTGGGCGCGCTGAAGAAGTTGCCAGCGGTTCTGCTGGCAAGACTCGCCGAGCCAAGGCACGTTTTTGGCCACCGGCGAATTTTCCAATGGATCGAGCATCCGTTGTCTTACCTCGACTTCTTTTATCCCGATCGGGCGAAAGAGGGCCGCAAAGGCCGTTCACGCCTGCGCGTGTTGGCTCTCAGCGCTTATCTGCCGCACCTCGGCTATCACGGAGGCGCTGGGCGCGTCTTTCAACTTCTCTTCAGGGTTGCGCTCAAGCACGACCTCAGCCTCCTGACCTTCGTGGAGACGGAAAAGGAGCTTGAGGAGGTTGCGCAGATTAGGCCACACTGCCGACGGGTCGAGACTGTTTTGCGCCGCAATTTCCAACCGGTTTCACCATACCCGTACGAACCCTTCGAGGAATTCAACACGACAGAGTTTCGTTCGTTGGTCGAGAAGGTCCTGACCGAGGAAGACTTCGACATCATTCATTATGAATGGACGCAAATGGCCCAGTACGCCGACCTCGCTCGCCGGATCCCTTCCCTTTTGACCGAGATCGAGGTGAATTACGCCGCACATCTGAGCGAGGTTCGGTATGAGAAGAACCCTGTCCGACGTTTCAAAAGGTTCTACGACGCGCTCCAGACCTTTTACCGTGAGCTTGAAATGTGCCGGAAGGTCGATCAAGTCATCTGTGTGACCGACGTAGACAACGCATTCCTGAGCGGGTATCTCCCTTCCGACAAACTGTGTGTCATCAACACCGGGGTCGACACGCAACACTTCCGGCCGGCTCGCGCAAACCTGACCGAGCGCAACAGCATCATCTTCGTTGGGGCCTTCCGGCATCAGCCCAACATTGACGCGATGTGTTTTTTCTGCAGCGAGATCTTTCCGTTGATCCAGGAACAGGTGCCGGACGCGAGGCTTTATATCGTCGGATCGTCACCCCCCGATACAATCCTGCGCCTCGGTCAACATCCGAACATTAAGGTAACCGGATTCGTTCCCGACATTCGAACCTATTACCACAAAGCTCAAGTGGTTGTGGTTCCGATCAGGACGGGCGTTGGTATCAGGGGGAAGATCCTGGAAGGGTGGGCAGCAGGAAAGGCGATGGTGGCAACTCCAGTCGCCTGCCTGGGAATCAGGGCCGTTCACGGAGAGAATATCATGATCGCGGAAAAACCCAGGGAGTTCGCCGCATGGACGGCCGCTCTCCTGCGGAACCCGGAGTTCTGCAGGAAACTCGGCGCGGCCGGACGGGCCACAGCCGAACAGTACTATGACTGGAGTCTGCTTGGCCGGCAGCTGATTTCCCTTTATGAATCGCTGGCCGGATTCGAGAGGGTTTCCGAAGCCAACGCTGCGAAATTGGAAAAAGCGCTTTAGTTTGAGTGCCGAGAAATCATGAGCCGAAGATTCCTCCTTGTTCAGTGCTGCCACCTGCCTCACTTTTTCTATATTGCTGAGAAGCTCCGGCAGGAGAATCCAGACGCGATCATTGATGCTTTGTTTCCGGACCACCCCCAGGCTCGCTTTTATGCCGAGCGCTTTCCGATATTTCATAGAACCTGCTCTGTGTCGGAAATCGAACAGCTTGGAGAGTACGACGCGGTGATTCTGCCCCTGGTCAACCGCGGTTATAAGCATTTGAAAAAGACTGCAGCCAAACGACGCCTCGGTCCTTTGTTTGAGGTCGACTATTCGGGCAGGCTTCACAGGCTCGGTCGGCTCCGGCTGTTCATATCAGCCTTCTATTCCGGCTTGAAACCTGACGCGGGCTTCTCCTCCTTCTTTGATCAGTTTCCTCACGGGCTGGGACCGGAGCGGGTTCTGCTGATCGAAAGCTGTCACGAATCACTGCTTCCAAAGGCCAGGGAGGAATTGAACCGCGTTATGCGTGAGCATCGCAATGTGGTTCGTGTACGTAGAGCCCCGTTGCGCGACTTGCTCCGCCAGTTTCGAGGTCAGAAGTTCGATACCGCCTGCGTTTTCTTTTCGGGGGAAAAGGGATTTCTGGGAATGAAACTGCTCCCCTTCCTTCTCCCAATCAAGCGGATCGTGATCTTTAATGAACACTGTCATTCCTTTGAAGCCACCTGGGGACGCCTGGTGCGCTTTCTGTTCAGTCGCGTTCTTCATGGAACGGCGACACCCCACCCGCTTCCCCCAAGAATCGTGCTGTTTCAAACGGAAACGGTCGATTATCTCCGACAGGCAGCCGAACGACTGAAACAACGCCACCTTTTCCCGCACTCGGAATTGATTTTGGTTTGCCACCCCGAAAACCAGGCCGAGTGTGAAGCGATTCCAGAGGTGAATCGCGTCCTGTGTTATCCCCCGCACGGTTTATGGAAATATTTCCGCTTCTGGAAAACGCTCAACCGTCTTCAGTCGGATCTGGCCTGCGCGGTGTTCTCCAACCGGCGCGTTCACCGCTGGGAAAAAGCCTTGTTTTTCTGTCTGGAAGCAAGGCATCACCTTGCCTTCAATGCTTCTCTGGAGTGTTACCAGGTTTCCCTTCTTCGCTCTTTCCGGATGTTCCGGGACGAGCCACTGATCTTCGGCGACCAGCTTCCAGGCCTGCTGGAAAGAGGAAGATACGCGCTGCTTCTTCAAACCGCGGATGATCGCCGCATGCTGACCGCAATCAAGAAGTTGCGTGATCCAAAAGTGGGCATCCGGACGCCGATCATCGTTTTCTGCACAGAAACCAGAAGGAGTGTCTTCCAGAAGATTCCGGGGGTGAAGGCCGTTTACACCTATCGGCCGGACCGCAGGTGGAGCGCCCTAAAGGCGGGGCTCAGACTCAGTAAACTTCGGCTCGACGTTGTTGCTGCCGTTCTGACAATAAAGTCATCCCCGTGGGTATACCGGGCTCTTTTCCTGGCCTTGCCGGCCAGCAGGAGACTGGTATTCACTCCAGACCTGAGACCAGCCTATCTGAGCCGGTGGAGTCCGTTGGGGATACTGAAGGCGCATCGCATCGAGGCGAATCTCCTGATTCAGACGGCAGATGATTCAGCGACGCTGCGGGCATTAGATCAGCTTCGCGACCCCCGGGTTGCCGCACCCGCTCCGGTGATCGTCTTCTGTCGCGAAGATAAGGCAGGGATGTTCGCACAGCAACGAGGTGTGGAATCGGTGCTGGTGTATCACCCGCATAAACGGTGGGAAGCGATGAAGACGGTTCTGAAGCTTCTCAAGTTTGATATTGTCGTCGTCGCCGGCCTTTTTACGGCTGAGCCAATCTTCCGATTGCAAAAGCTCCTGTTTTTTGCCGTCCCGGCTCGCAACCGCCTGGTTTTCAACCGCAACCTGGATTGCTACTACCTGAACCGTTCGACGTTCTGGACCCTTTTCAAATCAGAGAGAACAGCCGGGCAGACAACTGCTCCACCACAGTGGCTCGTCAGGACTCTGGGCAAACTGCTCCTGTTTTTTCCACGGTTCATCTATCTAGTGATCTGGGTCACCGGGCAAAAACTCAAGCGTGCGTATAGTTTGTCGCAGAAGTAAGGTAGCGTTTCCTCAGTGTGCCGGGGTGGGAGTATTAGCAACAGGGCCCCATTCTCGTCCCATCCCGGCCATCTCTTTTCACCCCTTATCGCTCTGCGGGGCCGTCAATCGGCTTCTGCCGTTACGCTCTCGCGAAGTCCACCCAGGTAGATCGAATTGAACAAGAGCTTAAAAGTTCCGTGCGGCTGACCCCGGAAATGAGCCGGGAAACCCAACAGGACCACTTCCCCATCGCCGAGCCTGGCTCGACCCACGGCGGACTTGCCTTGCAGTCGCTCCTCCCCGCGAATCCAGCCGCTCATGAGGAGATCCGATTCCGCATACCTGGCAACGGAAGACGTCTCGGGACCCGTCCGCCCGG
>DAOTAI010000349.1:0-5536 GCA_035593865.1 Acidobacteriota bacterium | reverse complement strand
CGAAAACCTTGTGGGCGCTGAAATCCCGGTCGTCCGCTGCATGCCCAACACTCCCTGCGTAATCGGCTGCGGGATGACCGGCATCTGCAAAGGGCGCTACGCGGATCACCCACATCTGGAACTCGCCCGGACTCTGTTCGAAGCCGTTGGTCGAACGGTGATTGTCGATGAAAAGCATATGGACGCCGTGACCGGCCTGTCTGCGAGCGGTCCGGCGTACATCTACGTGATCCTCGAATCGCTGGCCGAGGCCGGCGTCAAGGTCGGACTGCCGCGGGATGTCGCTACCCTCCTGGCGGCGCAAACTGCCCTGGGAGCGTCTAAGGTGGTCCTGGAGACCGGGCACCACCCGGCCCTTCTCAAGGACGCGGTGACGACCCCGGCCGGTTGCACGATTGACGGACTCCTCGAGCTCGAGGAAGGAAAGCTGAGAGTCACCTTGATCAAGGCTGTTGTCCGAGCGGCCGAGCGCGCGAAAGAACTGCTCATGTGCGATTGAAGGAGGGCTTTCGCTTCGATTTCTCATACTTTTGCGCATTGCCAGCGATGGCGGGAATGTCTTGCCAAAAGGGGAGGCTGTGGGAGACACTCATCGGTGTTTTGCTTATTGACGTCGCTCGACGGGAGGAATTATGCGTCTGACCCTTCTTGACTGGATCATCGTCGCTTTGTCTGTGGGCATTTGTTTCGCTCCGGCCCTGTTCGTTGCCAAAAGGTCCGGCAAGAGCACGACTGAGTTTTTTGCTTCTGGACGTGCCGTGCCTTGGTGGTTGGCCGGCCTCTCCATGGTCGCGACAACGTTCAGCAGTGATACGCCGAACCTTGTCACCAACTTTGTCCGCACGCAGGGCGTTGCGGGCAATTGGCAATGGTGGGCCTTTGTCCTGACCGGCATGGCGACCGTCTTCTTCTATGCTCGTTTGTGGCGGCGCTCCGGCGTCCTGACCGATCTTGAGCTGTACGAGCTGCGATATTCAGGCAAGGCCGCCTCGGTGGTGCGGGGCTTTCGAGCACTCTATCTCGGGTTGTTTTTCAACTGCATCATCATGGCCACTGTCAACCTCGCGGCCGTCAAGATCGCGGGCGTGCTGTTCGGCTTGGATCGCTGGCAAACGCTTTTGTTTGTGGGCCTCTTGAACGTGGTGTTTGCCGCTCATTCCGGCCTTTGGGGTGTGCTGGTCATCGACATGATCCAGTTCTTTATCAAGATGTCGGCCGTCATTGCCGCCGCCTATTTTGCCTTGAAACTACCTCAAGTCGGCGGTCTGAGCGGGATGATCGAAAAGGTCGGGGCCCTCAGGGGTGAGGGTGGGGTCGACTATCTGCGTTTGCTCCCCGATTTCTCGAGCAACATGGAACTGGCCGTCGCTGTCTTCATTATGCCGCTCGCGGTCCAATGGTGGGCCGTCTGGTATCCCGGTGCCGAGCCGGGCGGGGGTAGCTATATCGCACAGCGAATGCTGGCTTCCAAGACCGAAAAAGACGCATTGGGCGCGGTACTGTTCTTTAATGTTGCTCACTATGTCATGCGCCCCTGGCCCTGGATTCTTGTCGGTCTGACCTCCTTAATCGTTTACCCGCAACTGTCGGACATTCAGCGGACTTTTCCAAACCTGAATCCCGCCTTGCTGGGCCATGACATCGCCTTTCCCGCCATGCTGACTTTCCTGCCAGTCGGCTGGATGGGACTTATGGTTGGCGGTCTGATTGCCGCCAATTCGTCGACTATCCTGACTCACTTGAACTGGGGCGCTTCCTACGTCGTTCACGATTTCTACCGGCGTTTCATTCGGACCGATGCCCCTGAAAAGCACTATGTACTGGCCGGGAGACTGACGACGATCGGCCTGTTCCTCGTCTCGTCGGCAATGGTTTTCGTACTCGAGACCGCGCAGGGAGCATTTAACCTCATCCTGCAAGTGGGTGCCGGTACTGGTCTCCTGTACCTGGTGCGCTGGTTTTGGTGGCGCGTCACTGCCTGGTGCGAGGTAGTAGCGATGGTCAGTTCCTTCCTGATCTCAGTCTTCTGGGTGGTCGCCGCCCGGTACGGGATGGAAATCAGCACCCACGAGCAATTGCTTCTGACTGTTATCTTCACGACTATCTGCTGGCTGGCCACGGCCTACCTCGGGCCTCAAACGGATCGTGCAACTCTGATCAACTTCTACAAGAAGGTGCGCCCCTTTGGTCCTGGTTGGAAGAAGGTTCGCCAGGAGGCGGGTGTAAGTGAGCACGAGGCCGCCAAGGGACAGAATGTCACCCTTTCCATGATTGGCTGGGTGGCGGGTTCCTCCATGGTCTGGTCGTCGCTGTTCACCGTTGGAAATTTCCTGTACGGCCGGATCGCCTACGGCGTCATCCTGACTATCGTTTTCGTGGTGAGCGCTGCCGTAGTGATCTGGGTCATCAATCGTCTGTGGCAGCGTCAGGCTGATGAAGTCGGGGCCGAAACACCGGTGTCGACGGTGTAGGTCATGACATCAGCGTAATCCGCGGGGGAGGAGTATCTGCCTCGCGGATTAGGCCCGAAACATTCGGCCTGCAAGGATGGGTCGGCACGCCTTTGGCGTGCCAGGCCCGGTCAGCCACGCCCGGTGATCACCGCCTCTGCTCACCCTATCAACTCGCGCAGTTTCACGCGTGCCGCTTTCTGCCTGGCTTCCTCCACGCCGCATCCAAGCTTTAGAAGCACAACGGCCGATTTGGCGTCGCCTGTCTTTTCCAGCGCCTGACGGGCTTCGTCTTCTGTTCTCCCGGTAATATCGCAAATAATGTGCACGCCGCGCTCCACGAGCTTCTTGTTCTTCAGATGAACGTTAACCATCAGGTTGCTGTAAACGTGTCCGAGCCGAACCATTACGGCAGTGCTCAGCATGTTGAGGATCAACTTTTGTGCGGTCCCTGCCTTCATCCTGGTGGACCCCGTTAGCACCTCGGGTCCAGTTTCTACTTCGATCGGGATTTCGGCTTCCGCTGAAAGCGGTGAGTTCCTGTTACAGGAAATGCCGACCGTGAGGGCACCAATCTGTCGTGCAAACCGAACAGCTCCCAAGGTATACGGAGTTCGGCCGCTCGCTGCGATACCAACGACCGCGTCGGCGGCCCTGACGCCTCGCTCGCGAAGGTCGGCCTCGCCTTGGGCGGCGTCGTCTTCGGCTGCTTCAATAGGGGAATAGCAAGCCTGGTAGCCCCCGGCGAGTACGGCCTGGACGAGATCCGGGGAGACTCCGAAAGTTGGTGGACATTCAACCGCATCGAGAACGGCGAGCCTGCCGCTGGTCCCCGAACCCACGTAGAACAGTCGACCGCCGGTGGCCAGTCGGCCGGTTATCGCGTCCACGGCGTTACTGATCTGCTCGAGGGCGCCTGCCACCGCACTGGCAACGAGCTGGTCGGCTCGATTAATGACGGTGACCAGTTCAATCGTCGAAAGCCGGTCGAGATCATATGTATCGGGATGGCGTTGCTCGGTGGTTATCATGCCTCAAAGGGTAGTATGGTAACCGCCTTCGTCACAAGTAGCTGAGGTACAATCATGTCGGTGGAAATTCCGGCTCGCCGATTGGATCCGAAGATTGCTGGTTTGCTGGCTTACGTGATCGGCCCGTTTGTCTTGCTTTTGCAGCGCAATCACCCGACAGTCCGTTTCCATGCGATGCAAGCCTCTCTCCTGGCCATCTCGCTGGCCGTCATTAATCTGTCGCTTTATATAGTTCTGGCGGCGATTTACTGGAGGTCCTGGTATGCCGGCGTGGCCGCGCAAAAGTATATCTACTGGTTTTACTACGGTGAGGTTGTCCTTTGGATTGTAATGCTCTGGCAGGGCTACGATCTGGTCAAGGTGCGGCTGCCATGGATTGGAGCAGTGGCCGAGCAGCTTGCCGGGGAGCGGGACTGAACGGCCGTCAGGCGAGCGTTGCAGCGCTCCGGCGCCTACAAAGTCTTCTGCTGGTTGGCGTGGTTGTCTTGCATGACTTTCGTCAGGACGGTCCGCTTTTGCACTTCACCAATCAGAGTCGAGAGGTAAACGGCTAGTCGATGGAGCACGAATACCCGCTCCTCCGGGGACGCTTTCTCCAGCTCTTCGGAGAACTGTTCAAATGTGGCCCAATCCTTGAAGAACAGGAATCGCATAGCCGTATTCCGGAAGTGCTCGAGCGTCTGTTTGACTTCCTGGTATTTCTGCTCGCTGACCGGTCCCGATCCCTGGGAATCCCCGGACACCGCCCGATAAATCTCGTTCAATCCGTTTAGCAGGGCAGTCGACTCGCGATGGCGTCGCCCCAGCTCTTCGAAGACTTCGAACTCGTTAAAGTCAGGATTCAAAATGTGGGCGAGATTGATAAATGACTCCTGGAAGGCATTGAGCATCAGGCCGAGCGCATTTTGCATCTGAGCGTAGACCACATCGATTTTCTTCTGGGATTCCAAGTCGCGGAGTTCACCGCTGAAGACGCGCCGCATCTCCATCTTAAGGGCCATGCTGATGTCAAGCAGGTTCTCGGCAACCTCAGGATAGCTTTGACTCAGATATTTGCGCGAATCCTCAAGTAGCTTGAGGAATTTCCGGCAGGCAAAGTTCAGGTGCATAAACAAGCACATGAGCTTGCGGAACGGGAAACGCCGCCGCATCTCGTCGCGCATGTAATGAACCATGCAAAGAAGGCTGAAGAAATCAAGGAAAAGTCGCTCCAGGATTTCCCGGCTTCCCTGCAGGTTGACGTTCCTGAGGATGTCCTTTTCGAGAACCTGTTTGAATTGCCAGTCGTAGAACTTCTTACGCAAGTAGACGCTGGATTCGCTCCGGTTAAAGCGATTCATCTGCTGCGTGAACATGAAACTCAGCGATTTGAACTCCGGGCGGGAGACGCTGGGAAGTCGGAGCATGCTGAGAGAAAGGGTTCGGTAGTTTTCCAGGAAATCCCAGAAGGCGACCAGGTCGTCGATACTGCGGGCGTAGTTTCGGTACTGGCGGAACTGCTTGCGCAGATCCCTTCCGGGATTCGCCAGCGTGGCCGGGTCAATCTCACGGATTTGCAGCAACTCGGCTGCAACGATCCGTTGTGTCATCGCCAGCAGATCTTCAATGATCTGCAGGGCGGTCCGGACATCTTCCTTAAAATCGCGATTCAGAATAACCGCGGTCTGAGTCCCGAAAGGAATGCCGCAGTGCCGATGGTGGGCAGCAAGGCCGTCCAACCAGAGCTGAAACTCTTCGAATTGGCTGAGTCTGAATAGATTAGCCACAATTGCGCGCCATTGCCCCTTGGCCGATGATCGGCACGAACCGGCGAAGAAGCAAGGTTATTCTATGCGAAGGCGTCTGAAAAGCAAAATTGTTCTGAGAGGGCAAACCTGCGAGCCACCTTGAGTGTCCCACCTGTTGAGGGGCATAAGCGTTCAAATATGCCCCAAGTCTTTATTTCATTGCGCCAATGGAATGTGCAGGAATCCGGTCAAGCCCGGAGCTGGGAGCGGGCCGGGAGAGCACGGCGGTTGAGTGCCGCGTTTTTCAGCGGTGTATCGAAACCCTGGT
>DAOTAI010000348.1:0-5546 GCA_035593865.1 Acidobacteriota bacterium | reverse complement strand
GAAGAAGACGTTGTTGACGTTGAGATTGTCATACTGAGAGATACGGCACGCCGGAATGCATATTTTCGCCCATGTCCGGAGTTCGGACTCCAGAGAGTCCCACCACAATCAGGCGTACCGAGACGCGGCTTACGGATAGATGCCGCGCACTCTAAGCGCTTCGACCACGCGGTCCAGGGCGCGCGCCCAGGCTGCTCGACGCATACTCACCTTATATTTCTGAGATGCCAGAAGCACTTCCTCGAAGGCATTCACGATAATCTGCTTCAGGCGTGCATTGACCTCGTCTTCGGTCCAGTAAAAGCCGGAATTGTTCTGCACCCACTCGAAATAGGAGACTGTAACACCGCCAGCGTTCGCCAGGATGTCTGGGAGGACGAAAATCCCCTTCTGTTCCAGGATGCAGTCAGCTTCAGGAACGGTCGGCCCGTTAGCAGCCTCCGCGATGATTTTGGCATTGATGCTGTTAGCCACGCACGGCGTAATGACGTTTTCGAGAGCAGCCGGAATGAGGATGTCGCAATCGAGGGTCAGAAGCGCGTCTCCCGGAATGGTTTCCGTGCCGGCGAGCCCCACCACAGAACCGGTCCGCTGCTTGTGATCAATCGCCCTGTGTGGATCAAAACCGTTTTCGCAGAAGACTGCGCCCTTGGAATCGCTGACGGCGATTATCTTGGCGTCGTAGTTGTCGTGAATGAGCTGAGCCGCAATGGCGCCTGCGTTCCCAAAACCCTGAATCGCGACTCGCGCGCCTTTCAGGCTGATTTGCAAATGCTTGGCAGCCTCCGCAATAACGTAAACACAGCCGCGCGCCGTGGCTTCTTTACGCCCACGGGAACCGCCGATGGCAAGAGGTTTCCCAGTCACGACCCCGGGACAATAACTGCCTGTGGCCATGCTGTAAGTGTCCATGATCCAAGCCATGGTCTGCGCGTTGGTATATACATCAGGAGCAGGAATGTCGCGGGTCGGGCCGATCATATGCGCGATTTCGGAGGTATACCGCCGCGTCAGGTGCTCCAGCTCAAACTCATTCAATTCCTTCGGGTTGCAGATCACGCCTCCTTTTGCCCCGCCGTAAGGAATGTCGACAACCGCGCACTTGTAGGTCATCCAGCTGGCCAGTGCCTTGACTTCGTCCAAAGTGACGTTCGGGTGATAACGAATTCCGCCCTTGGCAGGCCCCCGAGCTGTCGAGTGCTGGACACGGAACCCGGTAAACACTCTGAATTTCCCGTCACGCATCTTTACCGGGAAATTCACGGTTAATTCTCTTTCAGGCAACCGAATCTGGTTCCGAGTCTCGCAGTCCAAACCGAGCAGGTCGGCCGCCATCTCGAAATTCCTCAAGGCCATTTCGAACGGGTTCAAGTGGTTCTGATTCTGATTAATCTCTTCCTTAACTAAGACGCCCATTTGTTTTGTCTCCTGGCTCATAAAAAAGAAGCGTATTTATTTCAGAAAAGAATACTGATTGCAACTACTATAAGTAATAGTTATAACAAAAGACCAGCCCGAGTTCGCGGTGATGTCAGTGGAACCAAACTGCGAGCAGGCCGGATGCCTGGGGTTTAGCTTACTCCGGCTTTGATGTCGAGATCCCCGGAGGGCAATTCGAGAGGAGCGGGGTGTTCGGCAGGGAGATCCTGTACTTTGCGCAGGCGCCGCTCCAGTACCCTTGACCGCGTGGCAGCCTGTTCGACTGTGGTGCTGGCCTCATGTAGTTTCTTTTGCACCTTGTCAAGCACCGCGCCGAATTTAGCGAATTCGGTCTTAACGGCGCCGAGTACGGACCAGACTTCACTGGATCGCTTTTCGATCGCCAGCGTGCGAAAACCCATCTGCAGGCTGTTCAGAATGGCCCCGAGAGTAGTCGGCCCCATGATGCAAACCCGGAATTCGCGCTGCAAGGTTTCAAACAGACCGGGACGACGCAAAACCTCAGCAAACAGCCCTTCGGTCGGCAGAAACATAATCGCAAAATCGGTGGTGTAAGGAGGATTGATGTACTTGTCCCGGATTTTTCGCGCCTCAAGGCGAATTCGCGCTTCCAAGGCCCGCGCAGCCTCTTCAACCTCGGGTAGGGCACCGCGCTCCTGCGCATCCAGCAGGCGCTGATAGTCCTCCTGAGGGAATTTGGCGTCGATCGGCAACCAGACGGGGCTTTTCTCTCCGGGCTCCCGACCCGGAAGACGGATAGCGAAGTCGACTCTTTCGCTGCTGGACGGAGAAGGCGCCACATTGGCTGAGTACTGATCAGGGGTCAACATTTGCTCGAGAAGATTGCCCAGCTGCACCTCGCCCCAACTGCCGCGTGTCTTGATGTTGGTTAGAACGCGTTTCAGGTCTCCGACACCGGAAGCCAGGGTTTGCATTTCGCCAAGCCCCTTGTGAACCAGCTCCAGGCGATCACTGACCAGGCGGAAAGACTCGCCCAGGCGCTGTTCCAGGGTGGCGTGAAGTTTCTCGTCAACAGTCGCCCGCATCTGCTCGAGCTTTTTAGAGTTGTCTTCGCGAAGCCGGTCGAGGCCGGTTTCAACGGATTGGCGTATTTCCCGCATCCGTTTCTCGTTCGCTTCGGTAAGGTGAGCGAGAGTCGAAGATAACAGGTCAAGCTGGATCTTCTGCGCATTGGCCCAGTCGTTCATACGTGAGGAGAGGGTTTGACCGAATTCCTGCAGGCGCGCCGCTTGCTCGCCTCGACTGCGTGCGAATTCCTCCCGCAAAACCCTTTCTGTTCGTTCCTGGTTTTTCTCGATAAGAGCGACAAGATCGGCATGACCACCGCGCCGCCCCGACAATGTCAGGGCGAGATCAAGCACAACCAGGACCGACAGTATGACGACGAGGATTTCCAACATGGGGCTTGCCGACCAGTATAAGAGCGAGCCCTGACACATCTTCCCAGGCGAATTCGCGAAGCTTCAAGGCTTCTTGTCACTGCCTGTCAAAGTGAGTTCGCGGGATTTTCGAGAGTAGGCCAAAGCAGCGCGTTCTCGAATCCGGCGAGGCAGATGCCGCAGAGCGAACACAATCAACTTGTAGCGCCATCCGGGAATCACCAGCCAATCGCGCCTGTCCAGCCCAGCAAGTGACTCCCGGACGACTCGGGAAGGCGACATCCAGAATCTGCTGCCGGGCAGAATTCGGGTGCGGTCCATACCCAGTTTCTGATGAAACTCCGTTGCTGTAAGTCCTGGACAGAGCGCCTGCACCTGGACTTTTGACTGTATAGCCTTCAGCTCGAGATTGATGCTTTCGGTAAAGAAGTTCATCCACGCCTTGGTTGAGTTGTAGCTGACATTGGCGCCGCTGGGAATGAAGGCCGCTACCGAGGAAACATTAATGACAGCGCCGCGATCCCGGCTTACCATCCGACCAAGGGCGGTTCGGGTCAATACGACAGTTGCCAGGACATGCAGGCGGTGCATGTTTTCCTGCCCTTCGGGGTCTGTCTCAAAAAAGAACCCGGCCGTGCCAAAACCGGCGTTGTTGACAAGCAGCTCCAACCGCTCCTCGGCATCCAGGCAAGCAGCGACACGCCTCAGGTCTTCCTCGCGAGTCAGATCGGCGGCCAAACAACGGACAGCGACCTTTTGCGTCTGCTCAAGCGACTGCGCCAAGGTTTTCAATCGATCCAGTCGACGCGCTACCAAAATCAAATCGTATTGCCTGGCCGCCAGTTCTTCCGCGAAGGCGGCGCCAATCCCACTGGATGCACCGGTGATCAAAGCGACGGGTCTGGATCTATTCATATCGGATACCCCTGGAAGCGGAAAGGCTTTAGTATAGTAAAAGTGTGATCCGCAACAGCAAAGAATGTCGATTGTTCACCTCTTACCATGTTCACAGCACGCGCAGTGATGGCGCCGATTCCATCCAATCGGTTACCGCCGCGGCTCCCTGGCACAAGCTTGTCGAGCTGGGGATAAGCGACCATCTGGTTCTGGCGCCGCCGGCAACCGGTCCAGTCAGTTGGAGCATCAAGCCGGAGAACCTTGAAGACTATGTGGAGGAGGTTCTGGAGGCCCGCGAGGACTGCCAGATCCCGGTGAAACTCGGGTTGGAGGTGGACTATTTTCCGGCGCAGGTCGATGTCATTCGTGACCTGCTGGCCCCATACAAATTCGATTATCTGATCGGATCGGTCCATTTCGTCGATGGCTTCCCGCTGGACGAGTCTCCTGAAGCCTGGGAAAGCCTGAGCGAAAGAGAAATCAACCAAATCTATCGGGAATACTGGCGACGCATCGCCGCCATGGCAAAAACGGAACTGTTTCAGCTGGCAGCCCACCTGGATCTGCCCAAAAAGTTTAATTTCAGGCCTTCCGAGGACCAGAGCGAGGCAATCAGCGCGGCTCTCGACGCGATAGCGGCGGCGAATATGACGGTGGAACTGAATACGGCCGGCTGGGGGAAGCCGTGCCAGGAGTGCTACCCGTCGGAGGAGATTCTGCGTCAGGCGGTCAGCCGCGATATCCCGATCGTGGTGACAGCCGACGCCCATCGCAAGACAGACTTGACACAGTACTACGACCGGGCGTTTGAATTGCTCTGCAGCCTCTACTGAAAGAGGGCGGCAGGCAAGACGTACGGCATTGACAAATCATCGGCAGTTCATGAGCGAGAGGTGTTAAACGGGAGAAGACTATGACAGATCAAGGCGAGTTTCGGGGAAGCACGGTGCTGATTACCGGCGCGAGCAAAGGCATTGGAGCGGAGACGGCGGCGCTCTTCGGTGAGGCGGGCGCTTTTGTCCTGGTTCACTACAACACAGCCAAGGAAGAGGCGGCGGCAGTTTTGAATCGTGTTCGTGAATTGGGTGGGAACGGAGAAACAGTGCCTGGCGATCTCAGGACTGTGACCGGTTGCCGCGAGTTGATCGACCGCCTGAAGCAGAACGGATGGGACATCGATATCCTCGTCAATAATGCCGGCTCCCTGATAAAACGTACACCTGTGCTTGAAATGTCCTGGGAACTTTGGGACCAGGTCCTCACTTTGAATCTTACCTCAGCCTACTTCCTGAGCCAGGCGGTCCTTCCTGGTATGGTGGAGAAGAAAAGGGGAGTCATCGTCAACGTGGGGTCGATCGCCGGCCGCAACGGCGGAGGGATCGGCGCTTCAGCCTATTCGATCGCCAAGGCCGCCATTTCCACAATGACGCGATCTCTTGCCAAGGAATTCTCCCCGCACGGAATCCGCGTGAACTGCGTCTCCCCGGGAACGATCGACACCAACTATCATCGGACCTTTTCCACTCCGCAGATGCTTGAAGCCATCGCCGCTGCGACTCCTATGGGCAGGCATGGGACAGCGCGTGAGGTTGCGGAAGTCATAATCTTCCTGTGTTCCTGTCGCTCGAATTTCATTCAGGGCCAGACGATTGAGGTCAACGGCGGATTTCTGATGCCTTGAAGCAACCTTTCGAGGACTTGTACTCGCCCCACTATCGGCTGCCGGCTGTGGGGCGCCTGGGTTCCGGGACTCGCATCAAAACCAGGAATCCCAACAATAAGAAGGGAACCACGGAAAGCACCGGTGTG
>DAOTAI010000347.1:0-5556 GCA_035593865.1 Acidobacteriota bacterium | reverse complement strand
AAACTGGGGAAAATTGTTGGCCAAAAACTGGGGAATTTCAAATGGCCAGTCACAGGCTGGCGATTGAAACCGAGATGGATATCGATGCCGCTTCCGAAACGTGGTTCCCCCTGGCACAACGACACGATCGGGGCTATCGTTGGTGCTGCAGTCGGCGCGTTACACGGCCGTTCGGCATTGCCCAAGGCATGCATTACTGGCCTACTCGGACGAACCAGGGGAACACGACGGCGGCGTGTTCGAGCTGGTTGAGCAGGCGGTTAGAAGGTTCACTCCATAGTCACGAGCCAGCTACAACTTATGTCAGACCAATATGTTAACCTATTAGCACTTGGTTCCGCATCGTGGAACAAATGATGAGATGGAAAAATTAAGATGACAACAAAAGAAAGACTGCTAACGGAAAGACAATTGCTATACGAAATGTTGAGGATAATGCGCGGAGCCTTACCCTCAAGCATTACCCCAGTATGGAGCCAAAAGGGAATAAGGGTCTTTTCTGCGGACCTAGAACGGTTGTATGCCCGGATCGATGAAATTAACGTTGAACTATCGAAGGTCTATAACGAGGGCCGTGTGAAAAGACCCTAATCTTCAGGTCCTTGAATTTAAGAGCTTGGACGCTTTCTTGGCTACACCCAGCGCGTGGTTTCAGTTTGTGATGTTCCCCTTTCCGAGGAAAGCGGCGTGACTCTCGCAGACCAACGCAGAAACTCGGCACCGACGCTTTTGAGAGCCCTAATGCTCGAAGACGACGAAGGTCCAATTCGTCCAGTCCGCCGCTGCCCGGGCCGACGACGTTCACTCCGATTCAAAACCGTGGCTCGTGAACTTGAGCGTTCGGCTGTTTTCAGTAATGGTTCGTACGACTTTTTCTGGGACACCGGAGGGGATTACCGCTTCGATCTCGAGCGTGGCTTTAACGTTTGAGGCCACTAGGCCCCTAGATGGGCTACGACTCCTTCAGTAATTCGGCTGGCGTCACGACCTAGCCGAGCTGGGTTAAGGCAACGCTCCCGTGAAACAGCTTCGGCGCGAGAGGTAGTTTCGGCGTTGGGGTTTCAGTTGCTCCTCCAGGAGTTCTCCTCTTCCGCGCAACCCAGTGGGATTTCGCCGCCCTCTCCTGTGACTTTTTCGGCTGAAGCGTCGGCGTCCAGTTGTTTGCGAGGCACATCAGGACCAACTAGGCGTCCAGAATTACTCACGGTGTGATTGGCCATTCCGAGTTGGCTGACTTCTGCGCGACACCCACTCAAATGCTTTGGTTTTTGCCACGCACCGCGACCCGCAAAGTCGCTGTGGCATCCCCTCGTTTCTGAAGGAGGTGCTGGGAGTTAAAAGTGATGAGCTGACAAGGCTCGATGGATTCCCAATTACTTTCAATGAATACTGCTATTGCTGACATACTGTTCAAATTAACTCGCGGTGATGGAAGGGGGAGATCGGAGAATTCATCGATAAGTCGGCCTAATCGGTGCTCGCTAACCTCCTTCGTGCTAGAGAACCATTTCTTACCCCAGGCCTGCCCGTGTCAGTGCGGCTTTGTACACTCAGACCCTCTCAACTTTGTGGAGGGGCCCATTTGTTAACTGTGTTAATCATCTTCGTAATAGCTTCCGCATTGTTTGGGGTCGGATACCTGCTCTCCTTCTTGATCGGCGCTCGTAAAGGGTGGAGATATGTGACGAATCAGAGTTCGCAAATCCACGCTGACGTGGCAAAAACCATGATTCAAAGTGCGGGTATAGCGACCGCTATCCTTTCGGGTTTTACCAGCGCTCTGTCGCCGGTCCAGGGTTGGGCTATCGTTCTCCTGATAGTTTCCATCCTGTTTGGTTTATTCTTTGTAGGAGCCCTGACGAGGACAGCAGAAATCTATATCCCAAGCAACCAAGAAGAAGCAGAGCTACCGTTTGGGGTAGTTTGCTTTTTGGTCTTTGTTGCGTCAATTGCTCTTCTGTGCTTTCTGGCCGGGTTTTCGGCCATCGGTTACGATGCTATCTTGCGTGTCGATACATGCTCGTCCATGACTTAGTAGACAGGTCATAAAGGAAAGCGTGATGCGATCGATTTTGCAAGGCCGCTTGGCTCCGAGCGCAGCGTTTTTCGGTGGACCGACACAGCCCGTCGCCCTGACGCTGCCTTTGAATTTCACCCGGTCCTGATGAAGCTCTACGTGCGCGTCATAGACTCGCGCTGTTCGTCAAGCTGGACGCTCAGGGCACGACCCATGTCACACCGCTGAAAGGTGCTGCTACAGTGTGTCCCAAGACCGCAACCCAAATCCGTAACGCAATGTTGTTCGAAGTCCCCGCGTTCCCGGGTGGCATAGCTCAGTGCAGATCTGCTGATTCTTGCCCCCAACCGTGTCAGGTTCGACAAGACCATTTTGAAATTGGCGAGTAAGCAGTGAATGAGGCGTTCGGACTTCGTGCCCCATCCCCGAGTATTGTGAGTACCTCATGAAACCTGAATCATTGCTATCGCTGTCGGCGTCTACTGTTTGCGGGCTCGCGAAGAATTTCATGGAGGATTAAGAGTATGGCTAGAATCGACGAAGTGGCATCCGATCTGTTCCGTATCTCGATCTTTGCCCCGCAAATCAACCTCCAGTTCAATCACTTCCTCATCAGGGACGAGGAGCCGCTGCTTTATCACACCGGTATGAGGAGCATGTTTCCTCTGGTGCGCGAGGCAGTAGGCAAGGTCATCGACCCATCTCGAATTCGCTGGATCGGGGCGAGTCATTTTGAGGTGGATGAATGGGGCGCGCTGAACGAATGGCTTGAGGTGGCGCCGTCAGCACAAGCGATGACCGGCGGCCTGGGCGCGCTTGTAAACTTGAATGACTTCGCTTCCCGGCCACCGCGCGCTTTGGCCAGGGATGAACTCGTAACCACCGGGAAATACCGGTTTCGCTTCCGTCCGACGCCCCATTTGCCTCACGGATGGGATGCCGGGGTCCTGTTTGAAGAGACGGATCAGACACTGCTCTGTTCCGATCTGTTCCACCAGACCGGCGATGTCGAGGCCGTGACGGAGTCTGACGTGCTTGAGCGGACGCGAAAGGCTCTCCAGGAGTATCAAGGCGGTCTCCTGATGGACTACCAGCCGTATACGCTGAGAACCGAACGACTGTTGAATGAATTGGCCGAACTCAAGCCCAGGACACTAGCGGCAATGCATGGCTCGACTTTCGTCGGCGACGGCGAGCGGGCCCTTCGCGACCTGGCCGTGGTCATGCGGGAAGTCTATGGCGAGCGCGAGTTGACTGAAGTCGGCTGATGGTCGGCTCTGCGCACTTCCGGGAGTGGGCGTCTTCCGTATTGTGGGTGTCCCGAGCGTACCGCGCCTTGGTTTTTCTATAAACGTGTCAGTGCTGACGGGCCTGCAGAACATCCCGATGTGTCAAGGCGCGGGACTCCAACCTTCCTATCAGGAGGCGCGGGGGGTGAGTGACGCGCCGTTTTGTGATCGCCCAGGCCTACCCGGACGTCACTCAACCGCCGTGCTCTCCCGTGCACCTTCCCGACTCCTGGCTTGACCGATACTCGGACACAATCCATTTTGGCCCGTTACCTGCCTATCCTGCGCAGATCCCGCGCTTTTGATTGACAGTGATCCTCTTGTTTGAAAAACGTCATTGTCGCTCCTCAGGAGGGTGCTCAAGTTGTAATTCGTAAAATTTACGGTAAACCGGTTTAGAGCTAAACTTTGAGTAAGTAATCAAAATACTCCCCGGGGGGCTTCCATGAATACACCCGTTGCCGGTTCGGTTTCCGCCGAAGACGTCTTGGCGTGCCTGGAGAAAGTGCTGGGGAGCAGCAGTTTCAGGCGGGCTAAAGCGGTTTCCGCTTTGTTGCGTCATATCGTTACGAGAACTCTCGAGGGCAGACAGGATGAACTAAAGGAGTACTCGCTCGGAGTCGACGTGTTGGGGCGAGTGCCGTCTTTCGACAACCGGCTCGATCCGATCGTCCGAGTCCAGATGCGGAAGCTTCGAGGGCGCCTCGAGAGGTATTACCAGACTGAGGGAAAGGATGACATTGTCCGGATTGAGCTGCCCTTAGGGGGTTACGTCCCGCATTTCCAAGTAGCCGTAAGTGCGCCGACTCAGTTGGCACTGGTAGCGGCTCCTGCCCAGGAGCAGCCCGCAGATGATGCCGCCAAGCGATCAGAGTCAACCCTCGCCTCTGAAGTCTCGTTGATATGCAAGCCCGTGGGCATAGAGGAGCGCTTGTTCAGCGTAATCGAGACGATTTACGAAGCTGCTCAAAATGAGGAGCAATGGCCCGTGTTTCTTACTGCCCTTTCACGCATGATCAGAGGCGAAACAACAGCCCTGCTCGCTCATGATCACCAAAGACGGCAATCGGCCGTTGAGATAGCGGTAGGCGTAGACCATTCATACGAGAAGGATTACAACGAGTATTACTCAGCTCGGAATCCCTGGGTGACGAGGGGCACCCGATTTCTAAAGACCGGATTGGTCTATGTGGGACAGATGGCCTGTCCCGACGAGGAGTTCAAGCGAACCGAGTTCTACAATGACTATCTTAGACGGTTAAACCTGTTTCACAGTGTGGGCGGCACTATTGAGCAGAGTAGTGGCAGCAGTTCCTGGATAACCAGTCTCCGGCCGTATTCCGCAGGCCCCTTCGGTCCTACAGAGATGAAGATTTTGGAACGGCTGCTGCCTCATCTGCGCCGCGCCCTTGACCTTCGACGGCGCCTGTCGGGATTGCAAAGCGAGTCTGACTATTTAGGTGCGGCTCTCGACCGCGTGCCCCAAGGTTGTATCTTTCTGGATCACGACGGACGAGTGGCGAGAATGAACCGCGCTGCCGAGGAGCTGTTGAACAAGGGAGATGGTCTCTGTACGCATCACGGCAGGCTGACGGCTGTATTTGACATCGAATCGCGGCGCTTGCACGAGTTGATACAAAGCGCACTCAGGGGTATTCGAAGCGACGGCCAGGCGGGCGGAGTGATGGCAATTGCTCGAAAGTCAACTGAGAAGCCTTATATCGTGCGCGTATTTGCGTTGCGCTCTCCGGTGACGTTCGTCGGTGCACCTCGGGCGAGAGTTGTCCTCTTCGTCTCTGACCCCGGCTGGCATACTGAGACAAACGAGGACTTGCTTCAGCAGCTATACGGTCTCACTCCTGCGGAAGCGAAAATTACGACGCTGCTGGGTGAAGGGGAAAGCCTGGAGAAAGTGTCCGAGCTTTTGTCGATCACGCGAAACACTGCGAAGTCGCACCTCGCCAAGATCTTTCAAAAGACAGACACCCGTCGACAAAGCGAGTTGGTTCGTTTGCTGGTCAGTCTGGAACCCTGCCTCACGTCCGACTGAGCGAACCTCCAAGACGTCCCGGGATGTCAAGGCGAAGCAGTCCACGTTCTTGTCAGGAGTTGGTTAGCCGCACACTCGCGGCCGCCGCTATGAGCCGAACTTGCGAACACAACGGGTCAAGCGTGCGAGCGGCAGGTTGAGGCACGGCTGGTGGTTGAGTGATTCGCCGTCTTTTGGCGAATCGTATCGAAACCCGGCGG
>DAOTAI010000346.1:0-5559 GCA_035593865.1 Acidobacteriota bacterium | reverse complement strand
GCTCGGGTTGTTTGACGATTCCGGGAAATTGCAGCATGTTTGCGTGTGCGCCAGTTTTACCGAGAAGAAACGCCGCGAGTTGGTAGAGTGTCTGGCCCCATATCGTCGGGATGCACTTGCCGAGCATCCTTGGAAAGACTGGGCCGAGCTTGACGCGGAGGGTGGCCCGGTGGGGCGTCGAATCCCAGGCGCCCAGAGCCGTTGGAGCCACGGAAAAGATTTGTCATGGGAGCCGCTGCGCCCGGAGCTGGTCGTCGAGGTCGCTTATGACCACATGCAGGGGAATCGCTTTCGCCACACCGCGCAGTTTCGTAGATGGCGCATGGATAAGAAGCCGAGCGATTGCACCTATGCTCAACTGGAAGTGGTCGCGCCGCTGGAGCTGGCCGAGATCTTCGGACGCGGACGTTAGCGCCGCCTGTTCCCGCGTCTCCTGCTAACCGCGCCAGTTACGCCATTCACGAGTCGGATCATCATCAGGGTCGGGGGGTTCCTGCGGCGGACGCAGCTCCTCCGGGACATTTCTCAGATTCACACGAATCCGGGTCCAGGTTGAATAGCGGCCTCGCATGTTGTCGATCAGCACATCATCCACGGCGAGCAGGGCGGCCGCTTTCGGATGTTTGCTCTTCCATTTTTCCAGTCCCGCGAGGGCGGCATCTTTGTTCGGAGAGCGTGCGATAACCAGCAGCGGAGCTTTGGAGCGCGACTTTTGTTTGGGCCGTGCGCGCGAAGGAGCCACTCGTGGGGCCTCACCCTCCATCTTTCGAAAATGCGGCGGCCACGGGGCGTCTCCCAGACCTTCCGCCTCGTCTTTAGCCGCCAACTCCAGCAGCTTATCAATGGAGCCCGGCTGTGAATCTATGTCAGCGTGGGGATCTCCTATCTCGGCGAAGCGTTTCGGTACGGTAAGGACCGTGAAGTCGGCCGGGTCGCAGTCAGAAAGCTCGCTCCAGTCAAGCGGCGTCGACACCCGGGCGTCGGGAAGCGGGCGTACAGAGTAAGCCGAGCAGGTCGTCCGGTCTTTGGCGTTCTGGTTGTAATCGAGAAAAACGCCGTGCCGCTCCTCCTTCCACCACTTGGAGCTGGCCAGCGCCGGGATCCGCCTCTCGACCGCCCGGGACAGCGCCAATGCAGCCCGGCGTACCTCGACAAACGTCCAGCGTGGCTCGATTCGCACGAGCACGTGCATTCCCCGCGAGCCGCTGGTCTTCGCCCAACCCCGGAGCCCCGCCTCCTCAAGTACGTCTTTGACCTCTATGGCAACACGACGCACATCCGACCACGGAACTCCGGGACCTGGATCCAGATCCACTCTCAGTTCGTCGGGATGTTCCAGGTCTCCAGTCCTGACTGCATGAGGGTGCAGTTCAATGCAGCCCAAGTTCACCATCCAGGCGAGACCACTCGCATCGTCGACGACCACCTCTTCTGCCTGGCGGCCCGACGGAAAGGAGAGCGCCACTGTTCGCAGCCACTGCGGCCGGCTGGAAGGAGCGCGTTTTTGATAGAACGCCTCGCCCTCGGCGCCGTTAACGAATCGCTTAAGAACGACCGGGCGATCCCGAATCCCCCTTAAAGCACCCGGCGCAATCGACATGTAGTACCGTATCAATTCGAGTTTGGTGAGTTTTGTCTGCCTGGAGAAGTACAACTTGTCGGGATGTGTAACACGAACTTCGCGACCGTCGATCGAGAGAATTTCGATTGACTCATCCTTGCTCACATAAACAGGCTAACACGCGGTGCCACCATACCGAACACAGCCTGGAGCGCAGCGTTTTTCAGCGGAGCGACCCGGCCCGTGCCCTTGGGAGCCCATCATCCCCGTAATCCGCGCAATCCGTGCTCTCCGCGGGAATGGACGCGCGCAGATGGCACAGATTGCGCGGATTACGCGGATGATGAGCGCGGGTCATTCATCCGGGCCATCCGGCCGTGCAACCGTCTTGTCTGCTGCAAGGATCTTCACCTCTTCTTTCAGCTTGACCTCCAACGCATCCAAGGCATTCAACCTCTCGGTCAAACGGTTCTCCAGAATCTCCAAATCGCTTACTCTCCGATTCAGCCTCTCCTCCAAGTTCCTTAACTGGCTGGCAATTCTGTCCGCCTCGCTTAAATAGTATTGTTCCAACGCACGCAATTCCGCAGCGTCAAAGCTGGTCTCATCTATATCGATACCGTGCGCGTCTCGCACATCGGCCGTAACTTTTTCTAAGTCTTTTTGTTTCATCCGTCCTCCTGGCGAGCTTCCGGTGGATCTTGACGTAATTCGGGAATTTCGGGAACTTCGGGGAGCCGGACAGCTCCTTGATAAGACGACTGATTCTATGTCAAAAGACTCTGTCCTGAACAACCACTTGGTCAGAGCCTGGGGATAATGCATACTTCTTCCCTTTCGCGCCGGATACTACTGCTTATTGCCGAATGAGTCAATACTTTCGTCGTGTCGTGTAGTCTTGTATCCTCGAGTGGATGAGAATTCTAATCCTTGGCGGAGGGGCCGTAGGCACCCTCGTTGCTCGGCGTCTGATCGGCGAGAAAAACGAAGTGACCATTGTCGAAAAGGACGAGGCACGGTGCGTTTTGCTGCAGGAAATGCTGGACGCGAAGATCGTTCAAGGCAGCGCCAGCAGCATCAGCGCTTTAGAGCGAGCCGATCTGGCCCATGCGGAGATGCTCATCGCGGTAACGAATAGTGACGAGACCAATATCCTCAGCTGCCTCATCGCTCAAGCCCACTCCAACGTAAAGATCAAGGTGGCCCGCCTCAGAACGCACGAGGTCGACCGGTGGAACGCAATCTGCGGGCAGCAGTATCTGAATATCGACAGGATCATTCATCCCGACCGGGAAACAGCCGAACGTATCTTGAAGGTTCTGCGTTACCCCGGAATTTCCGCAATTCACGATTTTGCCGAGGGCGCCATCCGGCTGTTCGCCATGGGGATCGAACCGCGCAGCTGGCTGGTGGGAAAAAGTTTGGCCGAACTCGGGGCAGAAAGCCCCACGCAATCGTCCCTGATCGCAATGATTTTGCGCGGCCACAATACCATCATCCCGACTGGGGTGGATCGACTCCAGGTGGGAGACCAGATTTACGTCGCCGTTCCCGCCTCTGATTTCAACACCACCCTTGATTTCCTCGGAATCACCCAATTAAGAGAAGTTGAGCGGGTTTTCATTGTCGGCGGAAAGCAACTCGGCATTGAGGTCGCGCTTCAGCTGGAAAAGAAGGGAGTGGCAGTCAAGCTCTTTGAGCGCGACCTGGCTCGATGCCAACGGATAGCGGAAATTGTCTCTGATTCCGTTGTCGTTAACGGGGACGGAACGGACCAGCAATTGCTCCTGCAGGAGAACATCCAGGGTGTGGACGCTTACCTGGCGTTGACAGGAGATGACGAAGTCAACATGATTGCCTCCATGCTGGCAAAACGACTGGGCGCCACTAAGGTGGCCGCCCTCGTCAATCGTCCTGATTTTATTCCGGTGTCCCAGCTTCTCGGGATCAGTGCGACATTCAGCAGCCGCCTGACCGTCGTAGACAGAATCCTGCAGTTTATCCGGAAAGGACGTGTCGTTTCGGTGACAAGCTTTAACGAGGAACAGGCGGAAGCCATAGAGCTGATCGCTTCAGCTAAGAGCAGACTGGTCAACCGGAAGCTCAAGGACGTACATCTTCCGAAGGGCGTGATCGTCGGGGCGATTGGTCGGCCATCGGGGGAAGTGATTGTCCCACGCGGAAATGACATCATTCACCCCGGAGACCGAGTGGTTTTCTTCGCTCTGGAACGCCTTGTGCCAGCACTGGAATCGGAGTTCATCCTGGATAAATCTCGAGGAAATCGTTGGTTCGCGCGTTCAACCTCCTTCATTTTCTGAGCTTCTTTAGCTTAGGAGTGTCCGGCTGCCTGGCCGTGTCTTTCATTGTCGCGCTGTTTCTTGGCGACGAAGGAGTTCGTCCCCTCGCTCTTGCCACAGTTATTGCGGCAACCGTCGGCCTGGTGCTCCGGATCCGGCAAAGATCGGGAACTGAGTTGACCCACCGGGAAGGCATCCTTTTGGTCACCGTTGCCTGGCTGGTTGCGACTTTTTTTGGGGCTTTACCTTTCTATTTCTCCCGGCATTTCAGTTCGTTTACGGACGCTTTTTTTGAATCGATTTCAGGACTGACCACTACCGGCGCGACGGTTCTGACAAATGTCGAGGCCCTGCCGCCAAGTCTCCTTTTCTGGCGCTGTTTCACTCATTGGCTTGGCGGAATGGGAATCATCGTGCTCGGCATTGCAGTCCTGCCCCTGATCGGTGTGGGAGGCATGGAACTCTATCGAGCCGAATTCTCAGGTGCACGATCGGACAAGGTCAGGCCGCGAATTGCAGAAACAGCCAAGGCTCTATGGAAGATTTACGCTGTGCTTACTGTCACCCTTTACATCGCGCTGCGACTGGCGGGGATGGGCAACCTGGATGCCGTGTGCCATAGTTTCTCTGCCATGGGCACAGGCGGGTTTTCAACACGAAACGCGAGCATTGAAGCCTTCGGCAGTCCCGTTATCGAACTGATCATTGCTTTCTTCATGCTGCTGGCGGGGATCAACTTCACTCTGCATTACCGGCTCATGGTCGAAAGACGGCCTTCCCGGTTCTTTCGCGACGTTGAACTTCGCGCTTATCTGTTCCTGATCGGCGGCGTCACGCTGATCATTGCCGCCGAACTGGCCAGGTGGGATTTGCATTCGTACCCGGACGCCCTGCGGTTCGCGTTTTTTCAGACAGTCTCGATCATGACCACCGGAGGCTTTAGTTCGACTGACTTTGAGTCATGGCCGGCACTGGCCCAATTCCTGCTGTTTGCTGCCATGTTTGCCGGCGGATGTACAGGATCGACCGCCGGCGGACTGAAGATAGCACGCATTGTGCTGCTGACACGAGTGGTAGGACGTGAGTTTCGCCGGTTGATCTCGCCGCGAGCTGTTTTTACAGTCCGGCTGAGCGCCGACGATCGGATTTCTGAACGTACCGTAGAGAGTCTTCTGAACCTGGTCTATCTGGCATTCCTGGTCTTCTTCGCGGCCAGCGGTCTGCTTACGGCAGTGGGCGTCGATTTCCTAACGGCGATCACGGCAACGGCAGCGGCCATGTTCAACATCGGCCCGGGACTCGGCCAAGTGGGGCCGACGGAGAACTTCGCCCACCTGCCAACCTTTGCTAAATGGGTGCTTTGCCTGTGTATGCTGGCGGGACGCTTGGAGTTCTATACCCTACTGGTCCTTTTCGTTCCCGCTTTCTGGCGGAAATAGGGAGTAACAGCTCGATTCGGATTGCTTTTCGAGGCAATTGTAGAAATTTCCTTGATTGAGGATTTCAACGCGCCCCTCCCTTGAAGGGGAAGAGCAAATTCGAGGTTGTGCCCCTTGCTGTTCCCTTTCAGGGAACCCTGGAGTTTGGCGAAAATACACATGTCTATTAAAACAGGACAACGCACACTCGCAACCGCCGCTATAAGCCGAGCTTGCGAGCACAACGGTCAGGCTTGCGAGCGGCAGGTTGAGGCGAGGC
>DAOTAI010000345.1:0-5572 GCA_035593865.1 Acidobacteriota bacterium | reverse complement strand
AACACCTTGACAACAGCAGTCCTCATAGAAGGGTGGGTTTCGAAGGAGGGCGCGTTAGCGCCCGGATGAAACCCACCGAGTTGGCTAGATCACCCAGTCCGCCGCCAGCACGCAGAGGGTTCCCAGTATTCCTCCCACAACCATGTCAATGACATAGTGGTAACGCCCGTAAACGGCGCCAACCATCATTCCTGCGACAACCAACGTCGCCGGGATTCCTCCTTCAACGCCCCACAACCGCCACGACCAGATCAAGAAGACCATGCCTGTCGAACTGTGCGCGCTCGGCATCGCGCATCCCTTGTGCGCCGGACCGCCCCACATGATCGCATTAGTGACCCTGGTCATCCAGCCGCCGGTCAGCCGGCTCTTGGATTGCGGGAGCAAGCCGGCTTGCACGAGGCCCCAGCGGGGCCCAAAGACTGGCATGAACGGGAAAAACGCGTAACACAGAGCGTATCCAAAAATCACCGCGAAAGTGGCCGATTGAAATTCCGGTATGCGGCCGTTTACGTGCAGATAAAGGCCAATCAGTGGGGTGTAGGCGTAATAGGTGTTGTACAGGAAATGAAGCAGGTCAGTTAGCCACGGTCTCTGAGACGATGCCAGCCAGAGGCTCGGCTGCTTGAACAGTCTCTCCTCAAGGTGTATCAGCCTGGAATCAAACGAAAAGTCCCGCGGGTAGTAGACATGCAGTGTTGATCCGGCCCACAGGTAGGCCCACCAGAAAAACGCGATTGGCGACCAGAGCGCTGTAATCCTGAACCACTTCTGGCCGCAAAGCCATTCCAATTCAAGGCCCAGAAGCTGTCCTGCAAACAGGCAGGCGAGTAAGAAGTTGATCAGGAGAGCCCGATTCCGGTTCGCAGGACGGTGTCGTGCGGCCAGAAGGTGAATCGAGTGGATACCGAGATACCATAGGACCAGCCAGGTCGGCAGGGGAGAAAAGCAAGACGTTAGTCCTGCGGAAAAAGGGTAGACCACGATGGAGACCGAAGGAATCAGCAAAACGAAGGAAGAAGCGGACCCACAACGATCGGGTTGATCATCATTCTCGCCCCTCCTTCCTCCGTTCATTCTTTCCGGTGCAGCGCTGGTGATGTTATTCGTTGTTCGTCGGAGGCTTCCTTTTCAGAAATGCCGGGAAGTCAAAGTCGTCGCGCCTTGGCGCGAACTCATGCGGCGGCATAATCGGTTCCTGGGAGAAAGGCTCGCTACTCGGTTGAGGCTCCCGGCTCGGTCGCCCATACCCGTCGCCTCCAGATGGTTCGTGTCCCTGGAAGAGGCGGGGAGTTGTCCTGCTTTCTCTCTGGGGCGGCGCCTGACCCTCGGTTTTCTCTGGTTCCTCCCTATCGAAGCCGGTGGCGATCACGGTAATCTTGATCTTGCTGCCCATGGTTTCGTCGAAGACGGAGCCGAAGATGATATTAGCTTCCGGATCAGCGGCTTCCTGGATGATTCGGCTGGCCTCGCTGACCTCGTGCAGGGTCATGTCCACATTACCCGTTATGTTAATAAGGACTCCTCGCGCTCCTTGGATGGTCGCATCTTCGAGGAGCGGAGAGTTGATGGCCCGGCGAGCTGCATTGGCAGCACGATTCTCACCTTCGGCCACGGCCGTTCCCATCAGGGCCATTCCCATGCCGCACATGACGGTTCTCACATCGGCGAAATCAAGATTTATGACTCCGGGGATAGTGATCAGATCGCTTATACCTTGTACCGCCTGCCGCAGCACGTCATCGGCGATCGTAAACGCCTCGGCCAGCGAGGTCCCGGCGGCGACACTGGCAAGAAGTCTATCGTTGGGAATGGTGATAACGGTATCGACCGCGTCCTTCAGATCCGCCAGACCCTGCTCGGCTTGCCGCATCCTTTTTCTGCCTTCGAAGCCGAAAGGCTTGGTGATAACTGCGACGGTGAGGGCGCCGAGTTCCGCCGACAAACTCCCGATAATAGGAGCCGCGCCGGTTCCGGTTCCGCCACCCAACCCGCAGGTGATGAAAACCATGTCGGCGCCTTCAAGGACCTCGATAATTTTCTCGGTATCTTCGAGCGCGGCTTGTTTGCCTACCTCGGGATTGGATCCGGCACCCAGTCCTTTAGTCAGTTTGCTGCCAAGCTGCAGCCGTATGGGGGCGCGTGACAGCCTGAGCGCCTGCAGATCGGTATTGGCGGCTATGAAGTCAACCCCTCCGATACCCGCTTCAATCATCCTATTGACGGCGTTACAACCGCCGCCGCCCACTCCGACGACTTTTATACAAGCGCCCGTGACGGGCCTTTCATCAAATGCCAAGGTCAGGTTCTTCTCCTCGTCAGACCGCAGAGTGTCCATATCAACCTCCTTCAGAGGGAGCCAGAGACCAGGCTGTTTCGGATTCATAGTCTCCCCTTATCAACTGATCTTGCTTAACGCCCAGCGGTAAAGCCTGTTAAGCCGGCTCTTGGGCTTATTTCCGAACCCCGCCGGGAGGAATCTGTCGCTTTGTAAACTGGAATACCGAAGCAGTCCCAGAACGGTGCAATATATGGGCTTGCACATCGGATGACCGAGAGGGACGACATTGACTGGGTAGCCCAGTCGTGCCGGCAGACAAAGCCGGCGCCTGACCTTTTCAAGCATACCCCGCAGTTCGGCTCCTCCTCCGGTTAACACCACACCGGTGAACAGTTGGGGATCCAAACCCGAGCTCTCAACTGCTTGCGCAATTCCTTCAACGATCTGGTCGCATCGGGCAGCGATGATTTGACACAAAACCTTCCTGGGGATCATACGTTTCGACGTGGAACCTACTTCGTGAATCTCAACCACTTCCTCTCGCGGAACTTCTTCGGGTACGGCGCTTCCGAACTTGATTTTGGTCAGTTCTGCGTCTTCCAGTGCAGCCCTCAGGCCAACCGCAATATCCCGGGTGACGAGGTTACCCCCGATCGCCAGGACCTCCGAATGCCAAATGCAACCTTCGTTATAAATCGCAATATCAGTGGTTCCACCACCAATATCGGCCACGATCGTTCCCATTTCTTTTTCGTCGGTCGTGAGGATCGCTTCAGCAGAAGCCAGTTGCTGCATCACCACCCCTTCGACTACGACATTGGCCTTGTTAATTGCACTGACAATATTCTGAACGGCCGCAGCAGCATTGATGACGAGGTGAAGATTGACGCCCAGGTTGCGGCCGGTCATCCCGATGGGATCGACAATTCCCTTCTGCGTATCAACCGTAAACGATTGCTTCAAAACGTGAATAATCTGGTAATCGGTCGGCAGGTCAATCGACTTGGCGGCGGTAACCGCCCTTTGCACGTCTTCGTCCGAAACTTCGGAGTGCTTCCCTCGGATCTCAGTCTCTCCCCGCCGATTGATTCCCCGGACGAATTCGCCTCCGACGCTGACCCAAGCCGATTCAACGTTCGTTTCCGATTGCTTTTCGGCTTCGTCAAGCGAAGCCTTCACGCTCGCGATAGTTTCGCTCAGATTAACGACATTGCCCCGTCGCAGGCCGTTCGAGGGACTCTGTCCCATGCCCATGATCTCGAACTTGTTCCCTACCGCCCGCGCGATGACAGAGCAGATCTTAGTAGTACCGATATCTATGACCGCAACTAACTGCTTTTTGGCCATAAACGCTAGAACCGTTCTGGCTGCTGGATCAACGCCTGCTGGTCCTGCGGCCGGTGAAAAATTATCTTGTCCTCAAAGGTTACGTCTATATATTCAATACTGCCGTACTGACGCTTTAACTCTTCAAAGAGGTTACGGCTTTCCAGAAATCGCCGGTATCGCTCCAGGAAGGCGTGATCTCCCACATAGACAGGAATCGGATCATCAGCGGGTACCAGGGCCGTCCTTCGAGGGTTCCCCACATCGATTTCTGAAATGTTGTTCAGCAGGTCCTCCGGAGCGGCCTGAAATTCAGCAATGACCGCATGATAAACTGCCATTCGCGCGCGGTTTTCCTCGCGCGCGTTTTCTCTCGCCACATTAATCAGTCCCTTTACGATCGGCCCGCCAATGGATTGATGCCGGCTCCCGTACCGATCGAGAATGTTGCCATCGAAATCAACCAGGTAAAGCTCGCCGTCGATAGTGGCGATCGCCGCCGGTTCATGTTCTTCGACGGCGACCAGTAATCGATCGGGCAACACGCGCCGTACAGTCGCCGACTTCACCCAGGGCTCCGACTCGACGATCGACCGTATTTGATCCACGTCCGCCTGGAGGAGATTAACCGGCAGACTGCGGCGTACGATTGCCTGAAGCGCCTCGCTATCTGCGTGTTCCGTGCCTGTCAACTCAATAGTCCTCACGGCAAAACGTTCATTCCCGTATGGGGAATTCCCGGCGTACTCAAGCCAATAGGCCAGGGAGAACACAATGATCGCCACGCAGAGACAGCGCCCGGCAATTATCATGACGGATGCTGTCAGTTTGGCGATTCTTCTATCCTTCTTGCTGTTCAAGAAATTCCTCCCCTATCTTCCAGACGTTTCCGGCGCCTAGGGTGAGCAGCAGGTCCCCCGGCTCCAGTTCCGCCCGAAGCCGCTCGAGAAGAGCTTTCTGATCGGGAATGTAAGTCACCTCCCGACGGCGCGAGATCTCCTCGGCCAGCCGTTCTCCGGTTGTTCCCTCAATTGGTTTCTCGCCGGCCGCGTAAATATCCATGAGAAAGAGCCGGTGAGCGTTCTCAAAGCATGTGGCAAGCTCAGTCATCAGGTCGCGTGTGCGCGTGTACCGGTGAGGTTGAAAAACCGCGACAATCCGGCGTCCGGTCAACCGGCAAGCTTCCAGGGTCGTTCGGATCTCGGTCGGGTGATGAGCATAATCATCGATTACCCAGACTTGGTTCCTTTCCCCTTTCCATTCCAGTCGGCGCTCGGCGCCGCGGAATGTCTTCAGTCCGTTTTGAATAGTAGAGAAGGGAATCCGCAGCTGCAGGCCAAGCGCAACGGCTGCCGCCGAGTTCGAAATGTTATGCCAGCCTGGGACATTGAGCTCCACGCGCCCCAGAAGCTGGCCCTTGTGGTAACACGAGTAACTGGATTGAAAGATTGCGTACTCCGGATCTCGAATCTGGACTTCGGCGTCAGAGTGAAAACCGTAGGTCACAACACACGGTTTGACCTCGCTGAGTAGAGCCCTCAAGTTCGGATCATCCAGACAGGCAATGACGCGTCCGTAGAAGGCAACGCTGTTCATGTGCTCGAGAAAAGCGCTCTGGATATCGGCCAGATTCTGGTACGTGTCCATATGGTCGCGGTCGATGTTGGTCACAACCGCGTAGATGGGGCGGTATTTGAGGAAGCTGCGATCGCTTTCGTCCGCTTCTGCCACGATATAGGGGCCCTTGCCGGCCCGCGCATTACTCCCAAACGCCTTCAATCGAGCGCCGATTACAATGGTGGGATCCAGGCCAGCGGCGTGCAGCAGAAGCGAGATCATGGATGTCGTGGTTGTCTTTCCGTGGGTTCCGGCCACAGTGATGGCGGTTTTCCGGCGCATCAGTTCAAAAAGGAGGTCCGACCGATGGACGATTGGTATGCAGGACTGGCGAGCCGCGGCCAACTC
>DAOTAI010000344.1:0-5579 GCA_035593865.1 Acidobacteriota bacterium | reverse complement strand
CCTCGCAACGGTATGGATTGCGAACCAGATCCTCCCCGGCTGCAACCGTGTCCCGGTCGCAGGTTATGTCGCCGCTGAGATTCCCCAACAAGCCATGCGCGCGGACTCCTATGCGCCAGAACGTAGTCGAAAAGACGGGCCGACCTGCCGAGAGAGTCAGGACATTTGGCCTGATGCCATCGATGCGGAACGGGGGCACATACCCGACCGCCACTCTTATGTCGTGCGGGAGCCCAAAGCTGGCGCGGGGCCGCGCGAAGACAGGGGTTCGGTTCACATGTTCCTCTTTTGTTCCGCTGAAGCCGATCATTCTTTGTTCCTGATTCAGTGAGGGCAGCCAGCCTGCCTCGATTCCAAGCTCGATCTGCCCCGGTTCGATGGCGTCGGGAGGACCCATCGCGGTCATCAACAACTCCGACCCGACCAGTTTCATCGCCCAGAATTCCGGGCGGTCCTTGGGGAGCCGTTCGTCGAAATCGATAACCTGCTGCGCATGAATCTCGAGCGTTGAGGCGCAGATCGCGAAAAATAAGGTCGCCGTGAAGCAGAGTCTGGAAACGTGATTCATTGTGCCCTCCCTGCCGGACTTTCAGTTACGATCGATGACGGTTTGGTGTATATGTCGAACTCGATCTTCACCTCGTCCTTGACCTTCACTGTCCCTCCAAAAAGGCTAACCGGTTCAATTCCGAAATCGCGCTGAAGAAGGGACGTGTTCCCTGTATAGCGGCCGGATACTTCCGAAACCTCCAGTGTGATTGGCCGCGTCTGACCATGCAGCGTTAAATTCCCCGAGACTTCCCATTTATCCGCTCCCTTGCGACGAGTCGAGGTCGACTGGAATTGAATTTCGGGAAACCTTTCGATATCGAGCACTTTCGGCCCTTCCATTGTCTGCTGGACTTCAGCTCGGTCGTCGGGTGAAAGCTTCGGATCCAAAACTTTGATGTTCCGGGTAGCAATTCGCAACGTTACGCCCGGATTGCCGGCAGTCTGGATTTGGCCTTCGACGCCTTGTGCCTCGATCTCGTGGTTATGGGCAAACACTGAAAAAAGCCCGGACCGGAAGACTCGAATCTTCATCACCGAGTGGGCAGGGTCGATCTCCAGAGTTTCAGCCGCCACCGGTGTGACCAAAAAGGGAGTCACCAGCGCTGTAGCGAGCAGGAAAAGCACGGTCCTCATAGCTTTTACCCTCATATCAGGCGCGTTGTATCAGGCGCGACGGGATTTTCGTGCAGGTCGTTACAGCATTAGACGCGCCAGAGACCGAGAAGGGGTCAAATTCTGGGGTTAATGTTTTTTCGAGCCGTCCCTGGCTCGGGCGTCGATCCGAGCTATTTCCTTAGCGTAGAGGGGGTTGTCAGGAAACTGGTTCCGCAGCGTCTCCAGCAGTTGTCTGGCGCGTTGCGGATGGCCTGCTCGGAGGCTTGCGATCGCGAGCAAAAGGCGTGCAAAAGGAGCCAGCAAACGACCGTTATCCGCGACCAGCTGCAGCTGCCGCAGCCCTTCTTCACGATCGCCCGAATATCCGCCGAGACGCAACAGCCATCGCAGTGGTGCAAAAAGGCTGCCGATCAGGTAATTGCTGATGCCTGTTGCCAGGTATGCGTCGTAGTAAGTTGGATCTTTCTTGAGGAGTTTTTCAGCCCATCGTGTCGCTTGCTTGGTGTACTTGAGCGCAGTCCTGTTCTCTTTCAGGATCAAGGCTGAGTAGTCAGCCCGCAATCCATACACCAGTGTCAGGGTGAAAAGGGCGTTGGAATCGTCAGGCTTTTCGTTGAGGCGCTCTTTGGCCAAGCTCTCAGCCAGCGCGAGCCGTTCATTGAAGCGTTCGCGAAGCACTGGATCGGGCTTGAGCTTGGGTCGGGACTCCAGGAAGGTCCGATCCTCCTCGAAAAACTGGGCTTCAAGAACTCCGAGTCGATGAAGCTCGGCGAACAGATCCCCCGCCGCCTGCGCAACCGGTCCTCGACCGTCTCCGGGATGTTGCTGCGACCAGAGATCAAACTTCTGCTGCGCCTGGTCGAAGTCAAGCGAGTAGAGCAGTGCAAATCCCTGATCAAGTTCGTCCTCAGGTATTACCTGTGCCAGAAAGAAGGGGAACAACAGCAGCCAGGCCACGTTGGCCATAAGGCCAGCTTACCACACGCCGACACACCGGGGTCGGACCTGAGGAAGTGTAAGCATCGGAAGAGCACGGGGTTTCGATACACCGCTGAAATACGCAGCACTCAACCGCCGTGCTCTCCCGGCCCGCTCCCGGCTACGAGCTTGTCCCGGTATTCGTGCGCCGCCGCGACTGCTGTGAAAGTCGTGGAAATGGGGACGCTGGCTAAGAATTTTGACTGTAAGTGACTATTTAACAACGATTTACAGCTGTGGAAGCGTGCGTGCGAAAATCATTTTGAAACGTAGACCGTCGTCAGGAATTTGACCTAAGATCCACCACTCTCGTCTCCTTCGAAAACCTTTTTGTGAAACCCTAAGAACGAGATGTTCAGGTCCGGCCTGATGGGATGATGAGTTCGCACCTCTTGTCGAGCGCCGCCAGGACTTTGCCGTAGGCGCTTGCGAAGGACTTGATCCCGTCCTTCTGAAGCTGTTCCGCGATTGAATTCAAATCAATGCCGAGATCGGCAAGCTGGCGCAACTCTTGCTCGCTCTCGGCCAGTCCCTCCATCACGGTCGCGCCACGGACACGGCCGTGGTCGCGAAAGGCTTCGAGCGTGGCTGGGGGTAGAGTGTTCACGGTATCGGCGCCTATCAACTCTTCGACATAAACAACGTCCCGGTATTGCGGGTTTTTGGTGCTCGTGCTGGCCCAGAGTGGACGCTGCACCCGGGCCCCGCGGTCGCGCTGCTTGGAGAATGCATCTCCATAGAAAATTTCGCGGAACCGGCGGTAGACTATTTTTGCGTTTGTAATTGCAATCTTGCCGCGCAGGTCGAGCGCTGCCTCGCTCCCATTCGCCTCCAGCAACTTGTCGACTTGCGTGTCAACACGGCTCACAAAAAACGAGGCGACGGAGGCGACAGTCCCAGGACGCGCGCAACGTTCGAGGCCGCGGATGTAGGCGTGCGCTACGGCCTCATAATGTGCCAGAGAGAACATCAAGGTGATGTTGACATTGATTCCTTCGGCAATAAGCTCCTCTACCGCCCGGACTCCATCCGTAGTTGCAACGACCTTGATCATCAGATTTGGGCGGTCGATAGTCCGCCAAAGGCGCCGGGCCTCCGCGATAGTGGCCGCCGTATCGGTAGTCAGCTGGGGAGGAGGTTCCACGCTGACGAACCCGTCCGTGCCGCCGCTTTCGTCATACCAGGGACGAAGAATATCGGCTGCATTGCGAACATCCTCAAGGACGACCACGTCGTACAGTTCTTGAGCCGTGATGGCGGGTTTGCGCGCAAGCAGTTCCGCAAGTGCCCCATCATAGTCGGCGTCCGTGTCTATTGCCTTCTCGAAGATGCTGGGATTACTCGTAACTCCGCGAACGCCGTCATTTTCGATCAGTGAGAGAAGTCCCCCACTCGTAATCAGGCTGCGCTGGATGTAGTCCAGCCAGACGGACTGCCCTTTTTGTCGTAATTCTAACAATGGGTTCATCGCTTCTCCTTCGGGTTGGGCTTCGCCTCTCCAGTGGACGGGTGATTCCCGGGGTAAAAAGAAATGGGTGTATGTTACTAGAGCGTCCTGAATGACAGCAAGGACACCGCCGGGGAGCATTCACGTGTCGTATCGTGGCTCGATGGGATGACAAAGGAGATCGGGCAGGGTAAGCTCTTAGGAACATGGCGATTAGGATAGATTCGGATCTTCTGAAGAAACTTCTTACTTTCCAGAAAGATGAGATAACTGAGCATCACGTCTATCTGAAACTGGCGGACCGGATGGAATCGGGGAAGAACCGGGAGGTTCTGCAAAAGATCGCGGCCGATGAACTCAGACACTACGAGGAGTGGCGGCTGTATACAGGACAAGACGTGGCGCCCAGCCGGTGGCAACTGTGGAAGTACTATCTTTTCAGCAGGATCTTTGGTTTCACCTTCGGCGTCAAACTGATGGAGCGCGGCGAACAAAGCGCTCGCCGGCATTATTCAGAGGTTCAGGGCCTGCTCGACAAAGCTCTGGCGATCGCCCGCGAGGAAAAAGAGCACGAGGAAGCGCTGATCGACCTTCTTGACGAGGAGCGTTTGAAGTATGCCGGCTCAATCGTTCTTGGATTGAACGATGCTCTGGTTGAATTGACCGGCGCCTTGGCGGGCCTCACCCTGGCGCTCCAGAATACTCGGCTCATCGCTCTGACTGGCTTGATTACGGGTATTGCGGCCGCTCTCTCCATGGGAGCTTCCGAATACCTGTCCACCAAATCAGAGGAGACGGGAAAGAGCGCGACCAAGGCAGCGCTTTACACCGGAGCGGCTTATCTGTGTACGGTTCTAGTTCTGATTCTCCCCTATCTTATTTTCACCAACTATTACGTCTGCATTGCCCTCACACTTGCGGCAGCGGTGATGATAATTGCGGGTTTCAATTACTACATTTCAGTGGCCCAGAACCAACCGTTCCGAACGCGCTTCCTTGAAATGGCTGCTTTGAGTTTTGCGGTCGCGGGTTTTAGTTTCGGGATAGGTTATCTGTTGCGGTCGGCGCTGGGTGTCGAGATTTAGCCAGCTTACGGCTTTGCTTCCACGATCAGCTCGTCGTATCGGGAAGCAATTCGCCAGCCGGGGGGAACGACCAGAAAATCGGCTTCGTCCCACTGTCCCTCGATGAGGCGCTGGAGAAGAGACAGGTTGCCGGGGATCTTTTCATAGGACCATCCTCTTTTTGCTGCCTCCTCCCGGGCGCTTTCTTCGAAGCTTGCATCCGGTTCGACGCCAGTTTCTATGAAGGTTAGATGCTGGTAGTAGCGCGTGTAGTCTCCTATCTGATCCCAGATGTAGCGCGCATTTTCCTCGCCGTAAGTGGCAACTAGTTGATCGTAATCCATGTGCCCGCCGAGCTGTTCGTGGATAGAGACGTGGCCGGCGAGCTGAACCAGGTTCTGTCCCCGCTCGATCCATCCCGTGGTTCTGAAGTAAACGCCCGGATGGCTGTGGAAATAATCGAGATATCGTTCTTTGCTTCCGAGAAAAAGCGTGATGCAGTCATGAGCGCGTGGGAGGACCAGCGGAACAGCCGGCGCTTTCAAGCCCACTAGTCCTGTACCGCACAGAGCGTATCCAAGAATAATCGCCGAGTATTGATCGCAGTCAGTCGCGTCGACGGCGTGCTGCAATCGTTTGAGCATCTTGGATGAACCGATGTCATGCAGGCCTTTGGTCAGAAACTCGACGTCGACCTTGTTTCTGGAGCGAGCGACAAGGGCGCACACCTCCCGATACAGGATTTCGCAACTGATCATTTTCAAATTCATTTGGCCTGCCCGTTTCCCTCGTCTGCTACGTGCTGAAAAGCTTTGAAAGAATCGGCGACGTCGGAAACCCGCCGGTTCTTTCACACCTTCTGACGAGGCGCATCATTTTGATGAAATCGAATACCTGATCAGCGCTCCGGGGGCGGTGGGTTT
>DAOTAI010000343.1:0-5586 GCA_035593865.1 Acidobacteriota bacterium | reverse complement strand
CCTCTCCGTATATAACTAACGCTCGACATCGAAAATCTACGAACCTTTTTTGGGGAAAAGCGTTGGAGCGTAGAAAAGCACTGTTCGCCGAGGATGACGCTGTGCCGTACCCCGAAAGCACTGTCCCCATGGGGGGTGCCCCGTACCTCAAAAGCACTGTCCCCATGGCTGCCCCCATGGCTGCCCGTGGATGGTGTGCTTTACTTCAAAAGCACTGTCCCGAGGAGTATGGGTATGTCGGTCCGGAGAAGTGCACGTCGTGTTGCCGGAACTTTTGGGAAAAACAAAACTTGGTAGCCAAGGACCACGCCGGCTTGATCGCGGCGCTATTCGAAAGCCTTGGTTTTCAAAAGGGGGCGTGGGTCTGTCAAGTTCTTATGCAAGCAAACGGCCCTTGGGGGAAGATCCAGGGCGAGCGCCAGCAGTTGAGTGAAGTAGAGAATCGGCATGCTGGCTGGCAGCTTCATCTGAGCCTGTCGTGCATCCAGGTTAAAGTGACAGAGCGGACAAGCTACGGCTATGGCTTCTGCCCCCGCCCGGCCTGCCTGCTCGATTAGCTCACGGCTTAGCCGTACGACGATATCCGGTCGCGTCAGGGAATGTGATGCGCCACAGCAAGAGGTTTTGTATGACCAGTCGATAACCTCCAGTCCTGTAGCCTGAAGCAGTTGGTCCATTTCCGTTGGGTTCTCCGGATGCGTAACGTCGAGTGCGTCTGGCGGGCGAGTCAGTAGGCACCCGTAATAGCAACAGACTCGCAATCCGTTAAGCGGGCGTCTAACCTTGGCTGCCAGCGTCTTCGAACCGACAAGACGCGTGATTGTCTCTACCAGGGTGGACACCCGCATGCTGTCGTTAAATTCGTACCCGTTAGCTTCGCCTTGTCTACTGATTGGCGCGGACCGTGCTATTTCGTATTGTGCGACTTTGTGACGGTTAAAACAGGAAGCACACGGCATAGTGACTTCCGAGAAACCGCCCCGCTCGATGATTTCAAGGTTATGCAGCGGCCATTTCAAGGCGGAGGAGGGGTCGCTTCGATGCGCTGCTGTACTTCCGCAACAGACCCACCCTTTTGGCTCTACCAGTTCGATGCCGAGGGCCTGGCAGACGGCCCTTGCCGAGATGTCGAATTCGGCGGCCGTTGAATGCAGGGAACATCCCGGATAATAAGCAACCGAGTTAGGGCGAGGGGGTTTCGGGTCGGATTCTTTCAGACGACAAGCGGGACTTGGAAGGAAAGCGAGCTTGTTTCGCCGAAGCATCTTTGCAGCAAGGTCAAGATCACGAGTGAACTTGCCGGCGCGGAGTCTCATCTCGCCCATCATTCCTAAATCGTAGGCTCGTCCCCAAAGCCTTACCTGACGAAGGAAAGCTTCGTTGAAGATGTCGACTTCCCGGACATGGCTTCTGAACCCTCTGCGCTTGGACTCGCGTGTAAGGAACTCCATTATGGAGGTAACGTCCAGTCCTTGTGGGCAGCGTGTACTGCAGGTCTGGCACGACGCGCACAGCCATGGCGTTGCGGAACGGAGCGGTACTTCATCCTCTCCCAGTTGCAACGCTTTCATGATCTGATGCGGTTGCCAGTCAAAGAATTCGGCAAGAGGACAACCACTCGTGCACTTGATGCACTGATAGCAGAGGAACACGTTTTGCTTTAGCTCTTGCTCGAGCCGAAGGGCAAGCCCTGCATCGGTCCTGGATGGTACATTACTCGGTCGTTGCCGTTGCATATTACCTCGGGCTATCAGGCTCAATTATTCTCGGCCTGGGCAGCAGGCCGGCGCCTTCCACAATCGGCTTCACGGCTGATTCCCACTCGATTGCCATAATATGAACGCCGGCAACTCCGGGGATTGCACGCATTTTATGGATCAGCTCTATACAGATTTTGATTCCCTCAGCTTTCCAAGCCTCCGAACGCGCCTCCTTTTCTTCTCTGCTCAGTTCTTCGTTCTTCTTGCCTGCCCATTTGGCCCCTGCTTGGGTCATACGCTCGATGAGTCGGTCGGGTATTCGGATACCAGGGACATTGTCTCTCATGTACTTAGCCATCCCCGGGCTCTTCAGAGGCCCGACACCCGCCAGTATGTAGGCATTCTCATGGATTCCGAGCGCCCGCACTTTCTCCATGAACACCTCAAAGCCGTCAACGTCGTAGACCAACTGGGTTTGGATGAAATCCGCGCCAGCCTTGACCTTTTTGGCCAAGCGGTAGGGCCGAAAAGTCACCGGTGCCGCAAAAGGAGACGCGGCAGCTCCCACAAAAAAGCGCGGTTCCCGTCCTTTGATAGCTTCTCCACATTGGAAGATCCGCTGATCCCGCATCTCTCTCACCATCTTCACCAGTTGGCACGAGTCGAGGTCGAAGACATTCTTAGCTGTCGGATGATTACCAAAACTCTGGTGATCTCCGGTCAGACAAAGAACATTACGAACACCCAAAGCGTAAGCGCCGAGCAGATCACTTTGCATCGCGATGCGATTTCGGTCGCGGCAGACCATTTGGATAATTGGCTCCAGCCCTTCTTGTACGAGAATCGCTCCGGATGCCAGGCTCGACATGCGGACGATAGCGGTCTGATTGTCAGTAATATTGATGCCATCACAACAATCTCTCAAATACCGGGCCTTGTCTCGTATGACAGCATGGTCGGCGCTCTGGGGCGGGCCGAGTTCGGCGGTCACAGCAAAGTGACCTGCTCGCAGTATCTTCTCGAGGTTGGAACCGGTCAGCAGAGCTTTCTTGTTCCTTGTAGGGTATTCGGTCGCTTCCAGGCTCATGCTTATTCCTTGTGAGTCAGTCTCAGATCCTCGCGAATGACCTTCCTGGGCCCGCCATCACGTGCCTTCTGCCAGTTTTTTGGAGGTTGCACTTCCAATAGCAGTTCGAGTTTTCCCAGCTTTTCCAGCCGATCATGAATGAGCTGCCAAGCGCATGGAATGTTCGGGTCGATTTCGCAATGTCCAGCTTCCGATCCGCCACACGGACCATTGAGCAGCGACTTCGAGCAACGCGCAATAGGACAGATGCCCCCTGTGATTCCGAGCAGACAGTCCCCGCAGGCGGCACACCGCTCCTCCCAAATGCCTTGTTCGGTCGGCATGCCAATAAACGCCGTATTAAGTCCGGGGACCACCCAGGCGTTCGGAAAGCGTTCAGCTATGGCCTGCACGCCAACCCCGCAGGCAAGTGATACGATTGCGTCCGCACCATTGATCTGGTCAGCCAGCTCGTCCAGATACTCCCATTCACATTGCCGCTGGACCGTGACATCGGCCACTTCACAGGTCTGGCCATCCAGTTGATTTGCCATCCTTATCGAGGATGCCAAGATGGCTGCCTCCTGGGCGCCACCCGCAAAGCAGACGGTGACGCACGTGCCGCATCCGACAATCAGGATCTTTCGCGCGCCGGAGACCGATCCCCTTATTTCATCTAGTTTTTTCTGTTCAGCGACAATCATACCGATTCCTCGGACAGATCGATTCGATGCACGTTCTGTGGTTCTGTCCTCCTGAACTTCAACGGATTGGGACCAAGTTGCCTGATCCGTTCTGTCATTGACCGGGCGGCCTCCGCAAAGGCGTGGGCCTGGCTTCCGGAAACGAAGAACATGTCAAGACGCTCCCCCCCGATACCTATTTCGTCCAGCAGTGCCTTGGTTCGCTTGATCCTTGCCAAGGCCCGTTCGTTTCCCCGGACGTGATGACAATTCCCAAGGGTACATGCGACCACGTACGCTCCGTCTGCGCCTTGTTCAAAGGCAGCCAGCAGGTAGCGGATATCGATCTTGCCTGTACACGGCAAGCGAACGAACTTAATGCTGGCTGGGTATTGTATTCTCAGGACGCCGGCCGCATCGGCTGCCATGTACGCGCAGTAGGCGCAATAAAAAGCAGTGATTTCCGGCTCGAAAGCCGGGTTGATCGGTTCGTTTTTCATCTCGTTCCAGGCCAAGACTCAAGTACTGTCCCTAGCATCCTCCCTTGGGAATTAGTGTCCCTGCATGCTGTCCATAAAGACTGTCCCCGACACGACCTCCATAAAGACTGTCCCTAACAGACCTCCATAAAGACTGTCCCTAACAGGTCGCCGGTTGATTTTCATAAAGACTGTCCCTAACAGACCTCCGGCCCGGTTGATTTTGATAAAGACTGTCCCTAACAGGTCGCCCGCGCATTCTTCCTTCATAAGGACTGTCCCCAGCATTTCCCCAGCGTTTCCCCAGCATTCCTACCTGTTCTTCAAAAATCATTGCCAGGTGCCTAAGCCGTTAATGTGCGGAAGCATCACCTGCTGATCCGAGAAGTTATCGAGTTCGATGGCGTTGGCGGGGCATTCGGCAGTGCAGGTACCGCAGCCTTGGCAAAGGGTCGGGTCGATAAACGCCGCTCCGCCCAACCCGCCCACGCCGGTCCGGCCTTCTTCGGCAACCACCCGGGGAGCTCCGAATGGGCAAACGCGGACGCAAGTCAGACAGCCGACACACTTGCCCGAATCGACCCTGGCCACAATTGGGCCTAAATGTACTGAATCCTGAGAAAGGATGCTTATGGCCCGGCCGGCTGCCGCCAGTGCGTGGCTTATGCTCTCCTCCAGGAACTTGGGATACTGAGCCATTCCCGCCAAAAAAACGCCCTCCCGCGTAAAATCCATGGGGCGCAGTTTCAGTTGCGCTTCCGCAAAGAACCCCTCTGCAGAAAGCGGGACCCCGAGAGTCCGCGCCAGTTCGACAGTCTCCGGTCCAGTGGTGATGGCCATGCTCAAGGCAACAACATCGGCCGGAAGAACCAGTTCCCGGTTCAGCGCGAGATCCCGGGCGATAACCGAAAGTCGATTTCCTTCAGTGCTAACGCGAGGCGGGCACTCATCGGTATACCGGATAAATACCACTCCGTGTTCGCGGGCATTGGTGTAAAACTCCTCTCGGAAACCATAGGCGACGATGTCCTTGTAAAGAACGGTAACGCGGCACGAAGGGTTCAACAGCTTGAGCCTGACGGCATTTTTCAATGCGTTCGTACAGCAGAGCCGCGAGCAATACGGCGGCGTTCCTTCGGGGCGGACGCACTGGATCATCACCACCTCTCGCAGAGCGTCGGTCTTCTCTGGATGGCGAACGATTGTCTCCTCGAGCTGACGTTGCGTCATGATCCCCGGGTGCTGCAGGAGCGGGTGATTGCGGCTTTCGCGTGCTCCGGTGGCAATCACAGTGACAGCGTGCTCCAAGGTGGTGTGAGTGCTTGTCCCGTCGGCAAGTCTGATGACCAACTCTGTACGAAAACGGCCTACCTGGCCCGAATGTCCGATGACTTTTGCCCGCGTATAGGTCTTGATTTTTTGATGGCTCCGAATCCGCGTTAGCAGATCACGCAGAAGTTTTTGCGGGTCAGACCCTTCCGCTACGTAGGAGAGGTCCCGCAGATTCCCCCCGAGTACGTCCTCACGTTCAACCAGGTGCACGTCGTAGCCGCTGTCGGCAATGGCTAGAGCGGCAGTCATGCCGGCCACGCCACCTCCGATCACCAGTGCAGACGACAGACATGGAGCTCGCAACTTGTGGATCGGTTGTGCGATCG
>DAOTAI010000342.1:0-5601 GCA_035593865.1 Acidobacteriota bacterium | reverse complement strand
GTTGAAGACATTCAACGCGTCAAGCCGTAGCTCGAAAGACGTCTCCTCGGTGATGCCCAGATTCGTCCGCTTAATCAGAGAGAAGTCCTCGTTGAAGACTTTAAAGCCGCGGACAGTGTCCAGGTGCCGAGGTGCGTTTCCGAGACGCACTGGAATGTTGTTGTCGGTTTTCGGAACCAGTGCGAAAGCGTCCGGGTTCAGATACGGGGTTCCGTTCTGTGAGTCGACTGCACTCGGTTCACCACCGATCTTCTGCTCGACTCCCGGAACGATGTCGGGACGGATGCCAGGGTTGAATAAAACCTCACCCTCATAGCCTCCGGCTCCGAGAGCCAGGACACCGCCAGACCGATACTGCTGGATGGCGCTAAACGTCCAGCCGCCCAGGATCTTGGAGAAAACGCCGCTGTTGAGCCAGCGCTGGTTCGGTCCGAAGGGAAGCTGGTAGATCCAGGTGATCCTCAGGTCATGCGGAACGTGGTACGCGCTAACCGAGTAGTCACCCTTGCGATTGTAAATATCCTGACCCGCTGCGCCATAGTAGCTGGCGCCGATAGCGTTGTCGGCCGTCCCCATGGCTTTCGAGAACGTGTAGGAGACCAGGAAGCTCAGGCCCGAGCTTGACCGCCGTGTGAACTGCGCCTGCAGTGAGTTGTAGTTGGACCAACCACTGGCCAGTCGGTGAGCGCCAACGCCGTAGAACTGCGGGTAGGGGCGAAGCGCCTGAGCGACCGTTCCTTCGAACGACGGGTACGGCTTGGGAATCTCCGGATGGTCTTCGATGTCATCCAGCAGAGCATCGCCCAGCGACAGATACTTCGGATCGAGTTGGTTGAGGCTCCACAAATAAGCATCGTTGAGTCGGGTGCCCTTGCTTCCCACATAGTTGACTTCGACCTTGGTTTCCCACGGCATCTCGTACTGGATACCGAAGTTCCAGTTCCGGGTCATCGGCCACTTATTGGCCTCCTCCGGGTAAATCGAGATTGTGTCGCCGTTCAACAGCGCCGGATCGTAGTTCGGAACCGGCCCCGTGTAAGCGGGATAGGGTTCATCCCAGTGATAGCTGGGGTCCTCGTTGAAGCGGCTTCTGCTCCGCGCGTTGATGTTCTTCGACGCATCAAAGCCATTGAACCAGTTGTAGTTCCAGCCATCGAGGATGGGCGGAGCGTAGTTGATTCCGAAACCGCCGCGGAGAACCATTCTGTTCGTGGGCGAGTAAGCAAAGCCGATCCGCGGTGAGAACTGCTTCCAGTAGACCTCGCCGAACGAGGTTTCGCCGTTGCATTCCGGACAGTCGCCGGTGAAATCCAAGGCGCCCAGGAAACCGTCGGCCCCCGGGTTCGGCTTGTTCGGATTCAGAGCTGACATCCGGTTCGCCGCTTCCGTGAACGGCTGAGGAATATCCCACCTCAAGCCCAGGTTCAGGGTGAAATTGGGTGTCACTCTCCAGTCGTCCTGGAAGTAGAAGGCCGTGGTCCTTGAACGGATACCCGGCGTCAGGTATCTGTGGCTTACCCCGGCGTTGCGAACGGCGCCAAGGATGAAGCTGGCGTAGGCGAACCCGGTAGAATCAGAGAACCCGGGCAAGGCCGTGTTTTCATTGTGGAATTGGTAGAGACCAGGTGTGCTCACGGCTTGCGCGTTCAGATAGTAACGCCGGTGCTCGCCGCCGAAGCGGAAGCTATGGCTGCCCCGGATCCAGCTGAAATCATCGGCCACAATGACGCTTCCGTTGGGCGAGTTGCCCGTGCCGCGATGACCCATGTACCTGTATTGGCCGCTCAGGTAGTTACTGAATCCGCCGAATCGCAACTCGGGGAAAGTTGCGCCGCCCTGGTTCTTGAGCCCCAACTCGGCAGCCCAGTCTTTCCCGTCGCCTTCGGCATAGGAATTGGATACGTTATAGTTACGGAATCGATTGTACCCGATGGCCAGGTGATTGATCATGGTCGGGTTGATGGTCCAGTCCTCGCTCACCCTGATGATATAGCCTGGCGTCTCTTGGATCTTATCGCCGGCAAGGGGTGAGCCCGGAATCTGGGGCTCCGGCAGATAATAATGGGAGCCACTACCGTACCGCAGGCGGTACCGATCGTTAAACACGAAGGACCCGCCCATCTTGTGCGAATCGCTGAACACGTGATCGAGCTTGAAACTGTAGTTGTCGATGTTCAGGACGGGCGAGGCAGTGGTCACGCGCGGATTGTTGCGCAGAAGCTGGAACTTCATCGGTTCCGGCAGGTCGTATTGGAGAATGTTCTTTGTTACCTCGCTGAACCGATGCGCAGGAATGATGTTACCCGGGAACGGGTCCCTGATCCAGGTGCCGTCGGGCAACTGCCGAGAAGAGGCCGGATCGTAAATCTGGCCATAAATCACGTCTCGGCCCAATGCATCCTGGCCGACCACAGTGCCACTCAGAGGCGAACCTGTAAAGGCAGGGTCGAGCAGTAAGGAAAAGTCTCCCTGCTTGAAGGGAGCTACTGGCAGGGCGTCGTTGAATCCGCCCAGGTTATAGTTTTTCTGACGGTTGCCTTCATAAGAGAAGAAGAAATGCGTCCTGTCCTTTACGATCGGACCGCCCACGCTGGCCCCGAAATTGTGGAGCCGGAACGGCTGCTTCTCGGCGCCGGCGGTGTTGTTTCCCCACGAATTGGCCCTGAAGGCCTCGTTCTGGTGGAACCAGAAAGCCGACCCGTGGAACTCATTGGTTCCGCTCTTCATCGAGAAGTTAGTGAGACCTGTCTGGGAATTGCCGTATTGGGCTGAAGTCGCCCCGGTCTGTAACTTGAATTCCCCGACAGCATCCATCGTCGGCGTGAATTCGGAGCTGCTGCCGCCGTTCAGATCCATGCGGCCGATCGAAATCCCATCGATCAGGATTTCATGGGCGAAACTCTGACCTCCGTTGATCGATCCTTCCCAGCCGCCTCCCTGTGTTCCAGGCAGCGCCCGGAAGATGAAACTCTGAAGCTGACGGGTTCCATCGTCAACCAGAATAGGCCAGGTGTGAACTTCAAGTTCCGTAGCCGCAGTTCCGATTTCCGACGTTGACTTTTCGAGCAGAGGCGCCGTTGTCGAAACTGTGATCTGCTCGGAGAGATCTCCCACTTCCAGTTGGAAATCTACCGTAACAGTCGCTGCAATTGTGACTACGACGTTTTCTCTGACTGCGGTTTTGAACCCGTCCAGACTTGCAGACACACGGTAGCGGCCCGGCTGAACGTACGGAAGCCGATACAATCCCACATCCGTGGTCAGTCCTTTAGTCTCGACCCCAGTCTCCATGTTGGTCGCGACTACTTCGACGCCGGGCACCAGGCCTCCGGTCGAGTCCGTAACCGTGCCCGTAATCGTTCCACGTCCGCTTTGGCTTAGCACTGGTACCGACAATGCGACCAGGACACAGGCCAACATTAGCAGGTACCGGTAGCCAACCTTTGACCTCATAGACTCCCTCCTCGTTGCTGTTGGTCCAATAGTCTCCGCCTTTTGGAAACAGATGAACCGTGTTGATCAGGCAAAATACAAAAACACCTCTTCGGCCTGGGATGCCGTACGGTACTTTCGCAGCTACCGCCACGTATTGTCATGGATCGCAATTGCGATTGTCAACGAAAAATTGAACCTAGTCGATGGTAATCGAAAAGAAAGAACAAGTCTCACCGTGTGAAACAACTCGACACGCAAACAATTGAAGGCCAAAGTGACTACATAAGCAGAAGTACTTTCGTTTGATTGCGGTTTGGGGGAAGGACAGAAAGGACGCAAAGGACGCAAAGGACATAAAGGACTTAAAGGCAGCAAGGACATTTTTGGGTAACGCTTTCAGCAGTAGATGCTATTAGCGCCGCTGGTGTGTCCTTTGCGTCCTTTCTGTCCTTTCCTCAAGCTCCCTTTACAGCGTCTTTGCAGATATGCTATCGAAAGGTCAATGGCGAGGACGTGTGCGGTTGTCACCCTCATCGCTGTTCTTGCTCCTGGACTCGGCTTCAGTGCCGATAAAGCTCTACTTAAGACCGCGAAGCAGCAGATCGAACGAGGCAACGAACCTGAGGCCCGCCAGTTGCTCGAACAGGTCTTACGGGATGATGCGAAAAACCCCGAAGCCAATTTCTGGATGGGCTATCTTCACCTTAAAGACCGATCGTACGACCGGGCGATCGAGTGTCTGCAGGTCCGGGGCCAGGAGAGTCGCGAGCCCGAGCGGCTGAAACTGCTTGCCAAGGCGTTCATCCTGGCGGGAAAACTGATCGATGCCGAGGAAGTGTTGCGAGATCTGACTGCCCGGCGTCCGTCCGACGCCGAAGGATGGTCTCTTCTAGGACAGGTCTATCAGAATCTCAACCGTTTTTCAGAGGCCGAGAAACCGCTTGAAAGGGCGCTTGCCCGGAACCCCGCGGACGTTACCGGACTTTCAGCACTTGCCTTTACCCAGTTCGCTTTAGGAAAGACCAAGAAGGCCGAGGAGACCTATAAACGGGCGATCCGCGCCAATCGGTGGCTGACAAGACCGTTGGCCGACCCCCATGCCTCGTTCGCCATCTTCCTGCTGCGTATGAACCGGGTGGATGAGGCTGAAATGCAGATCCGCGCGGCTGAACAGATAGACCCGACCAACCTGACTTTGGCGCAGGCCAAACTTGCCTTTGAAACCCGGCGTCGCTCTTCAGTTTCTGCTCGGCCGCAGATTTCCCCGACGGCGATCGGGCCCGTTCCCGACTTGTTCGACTTAGGGGAGAGCTGCGGCATCACCTTTCGCCTCGAGAACCATCCGACTCCTTCAAAGCACCAGATTGAGACGATGCCGGGCGGGGTCGCGGTCCTGGATTTCGATAATGACGGCCTCATGGACCTCTATTTCACCAATGGAGCCGAAAGTCCAAGCCTCAGGAAGAGTTCCGAAAAGTATTGGAATCGACTTTACCGAAATCTGGGAAACTGGCGCTTTTCCGACGTGACCGCTCAGGCGGGAGTGGCGGGAATCGGCTACATGATGGGCGCAGCCGCAGGCGATTACGATAATGACGGCTTCATGGATCTGATGGTCGTTGGTGTCGACCGCAATATCCTCTACCGGAACTTAGGTGACGGAACCTTTGCCGATGTCACTCAGGAAGCTGGTCTCGAGGGCTCGCATCCGCGTTTTGGCAGGATGTGGGGAATTCATGCCGCCTGGGTTGATATCGACAACGACGGATGGCTTGATCTGCTGATCGTTAATTATTGCATCTGGGATCCCAAGACAGAGCCTTTTTGCGGCGATCGACGGCCTGGACACCGGGCCTACTGCTATCCGGGCATGTATGGCGCACTGCCCAATCAGTTGTTCAAGAACAATCGAGATGGCACGTTCACTGACATATCGGTGCAGGCCGGCATAGACGAGCACCTCGGGAAGGGGATGGGTGCCGCAATTGCGGACTTTGACGGTGACGGGCTTATCGACATCTTTGTAGCCAACGACACCGAACCCAATTTCCTGTTCAGGAACCGCGGTGAGTGCCGTTTTTCAGAGGAGGCATTTGAGAGGGGGGTTGCTCTGAATCAGTTTGGCACGCCTATGTCGGCCATGGGCGTAGATTTCAGGGATTTCGA
>DAOTAI010000341.1:0-5620 GCA_035593865.1 Acidobacteriota bacterium | reverse complement strand
AACCGAAATCGCCTTGGTAGTCGGACCGATTGATCCAGCCACGAATCGGGGGTGATCGGCGGTAGAGAAAGAATCAGCCACTTCCCTGGCCAACCGGGCTGCCGCATAGGTGATGTCATAGGCCTTCTGCTCGAGGCCGTATTCGGCCAGGACCAAGTCGGTGCTACCGAAAGTATTCGTTTCGATGATGTCGGCGCCGGCCCGCAGGTAATCTTCATGAATGGAGCGGATCAAGTCGGGCCGAGTTAGCACCAGGTTTTCGTTACAGCCTTCAAAGGCGGGACCGCCGAAATCTTCAGCCGTCGGCTCTTTGGCCTGGATCATGGTCCCCATGGCGCCGTCCAGAACCAGGATTCGCTCTCTGAGCAGTTGTTTAAGTCGTTCGCTTCTTGAATGAGACATGAGGGTATCCTCAAATATAGCAGACCGGTGAACGCAGGGCATTCTAGCTCATTACTCTTAACGGACCGCCCAAAATTGCCCGGCGCTCTCTTATCCGCTGCTTGCGGCCTCGGTTGCTGGGGCATTACAATTCGCGAACATGAGCATCAATCAGGAGACCGTTGCGGGGTCAGAGGTTGCAACCTCGACATGGAGGCAAGGTCAGGTCGCGCTCACCTCTTTTCTCGCGCTTTTTTCGATTGTCGGACTTGCCTTATATGGTCTGCCGCTCTTCTACGATTACATGGTAACGGATTTTGGCTGGAGCCGCGCCCAGGTTACCTCCGGTAATGCGCTCAGCAAGCTGGTTGTGGGACCGCTTTTCGGGTTCCTGGCTGGATGGATCGTAGATAGGTTCGGGCCACGTAAGATGATGGTGGCTGGAATTCTCATGGCAGGGACGGCGCTATTCGGTCTCAGCATGGTGTCGACGCTCAGCATGTTTTACCTGTTTTACCTCTTCAACGCCCTGGGTTACGTCTGTGGCGGCCCGTTACCGAACCAGGTTCTTATCAGCACATGGTTCGATAAAGCTCGCGGCAAGGCCATGGGTTTTGCGTACCTGGGGATCGGCATTGGCTTTGTGACGGTCCCGCAACTGCAGTTCTGGTTGACGGAGAATTATGGCTGGCACACGGCTCTTCGCGTACTGGGCATCCTGATTGTGGTCATTGCGCTTCCCATGGCCCTGCTGGTTAAGGAAGCTCCAGCAAGCAAGCGGATGAGAGAATCGAGTGCTCCGGTTCCCATTCGTGGTGTTCTCAAGAGCCCGTATTTCTATCTGCTGGCCGTTGGAAGCATGTGCTCAATAGCCGCTGTGGGAGGAACCAACCAGAACCTGAAACTCTTCCTGCGCCTGGATGAAGGGTTTCCGGAGGCGAGGATTGCTACCTTTATCTCCCTGATTGCCGCTGCCAGCATATTCGGTCGGCTGTTCATGGGCTGGCTGGCTGATCGAATTCCCAAGAAGTACGTGATGATTCTGATCTACCTGCTGGTCGGCTTTTCGATTCCGCTGCTTTTTGTTCCGGACATGCCGGGCGCGCTGTACCTCTTTGCTATCCTCTTCGGCATTGGGCTCGGCGGCGATTACATGATCATCCCGCTTATGGCTGCCGAGATTTTCGGTGTTCGGGTCATGGGGCGTGTCATGGGAATCATCCTCACGGCCGATGGCGTGGCTGAAGCGACCGGACCCTGGCTGGTAGGATATCTGCGCGATCAGACCGGGAGTTACTCGATCGGCTTCAGCCTGCTTATCGCCTTGGCCTTTCTTGGGACTATCGCGGTTGCGATGCTGCCCAAGAAAGGGAAGGGTGAGGTTCAGTGAGCGCTCGGAGGTGCAGTCAGTCACAACGCGCTCACAGCGGTTTAGCCGCGTGCACCGCCACCCGAAAAAAAGGACCGTAACCAAAGTCAGTCCCCGGCCTGTCCCTGACCTGCCAGAAGGTCCCTGATCGGCTTCTCGAGAAGGTCTGCTTGGCGTAAGAAACCCAGGTCAGTGGGGTGCGTGCCATCCACGGTCGCCTCGCCATCTTCCCCTCGTAAAGCGTCGCCTGGCAGATAGTGAAGATTGGGCACGCCGGCGGCCAGCAATCGTTCATAAGCAGCTCGGTATGCCCGGCGCCGTTCAACCGTCAGGGCTTGCCGAGGCGCCACGAGGAACGCATCGAGGTAAGTCGCATTCTCGACCAGCAGTATTGGTGTATGTGGGCGACTATCGCGAACCGTTCGTACGAAGGGTTCAAGTCGATTACTGATTTCCTCCGCAGACATGTTCGAGACTGCGTCGAACACAAAAAGTGCCGGGTCGAGTTCCGCGATGAGCTCTGCCATTTCCGGCTCCATTTTCCCGTTTCCGGAAAAGCCCAGGTTTATAACGGGACGGTCGAGGCGGCGGCCCAGAATGGCAGTGTAGGCCATGCCAGGCCGGGAAGCACAGCCACCTTGAGTGATCGAGGTACCGTAGAACAGAACCGGGCGTTGGCGATTCGCGGGGCGAGGAGGCGCTTTCTTGACGACAGCGCCTTCGGGTACGCCGATTTCCACGGAGCTGACTCCGTTATACAGGGGGAGGTAAAGCAGATACTCGCGGCTTCCGGCGGGCAGATCGCCAACGAGTTTCCGCGTATTCGTCGGATTAGATTCCGGGCGGCCGATTGCAAGCCAGCGCCAGCCCTTTTCAGCGGTACGCACGTAAAGATCGAGGCCGCTGACCCCAGTGGCAGGCATATGAGGGAGCGCCAAGTTATCGAACCGAAGCGTCCAGCGGCCGTAGATAGCCTGGGCATCGGTCACAAAACGCACGCAAAGGCCGGCGGAGTTCTGGCTGAGTTTCCAAACAGGGTCACGCACGACACCTTCCGCCCGGGCCGGGAGTCGGTCATAAAACGACTTTGTATCCGTCCAGCCCTTGCCTTCGACCCCCAAAGTCCGGATATCCGTCCAAACAACCGAATCGACGGTGGGGGTGACATCCTGGCCACGCAAAATCGCGGGGATAGGAAGATATGAAAAACACTTAAGAAACAAACGACGCTTCATAGATATTCTCTACGCGCCTCCAGTCGCGCTCGCTACCACAGTATGTTGTCAGTAGCTATGTTCGTCCAGTACAACCGGTCCTTTGAAGACTCGGTAGATGAAGATCGTGTATCCAATAACCAGCGGCATTCCGATCAAGGCAATCATCAGCATGGTCATCAGGGTGCGCTCGCTAGAAGAGGCATTCATGACCGTCAGGCTCAACTCAGGCGCGTTTCGAGCAAACACCAGCCTGGGGTAGAGGGCTGTGGCCGCTTGAGCGATGGTGGCGCCAATCGCGATGGAAGAGACGATTAAGGCCTGAACGGGTTTCTGCGAACGGATCGCGATCGGCAAGAACAGAAGCGAGCCCATCATCACCAGAAAGATCATCCACAGCCAGGGGCTTGACATGGCGTTTGCGAACAAATGCGGCGCCTCGAACAGACCATACAGGTTGGCGGCCAACCAGATCAGCACCCAGAGGGCCCAAGCTTTGGTCGCGTTTTCCAACATTCTTAGCCGCAGCTTGTCGGGGCTCTTCCCGGCCAGGTAAAGCGCACCGTGAGTAACGAACATCACGACACTGAGCAACCCGACGAGAAGCGAGAAGGGATTGAGGAGCCCGAAAAAGCTACCGGCGAATTCGCCTGCCTCGTCCAAAGGGATTCCACGCAGCAGGTTGCCAACCGCCACGCCAAAAAGGAAAGCCGGCAAGAGGCTGCCGATCCCGAACAGCCTGTCCCACACAGTCTGCCAGGTGGTTGAATTAATCTTCCCCCGAAACTCGAGCGACACGGCCCTGGCTATAAGACCGACGAGCACGAGCATGAGAGCCAGGTAGAAACCGCTGAAGACTGTGGCATAAACAGCCGGAAAAGCGGCGAAAAGTGCGCCGCCCGCGGTCAAAAGCCATACTTCGTTTCCGTCCCATACCGGTGCCACGGCATTCATGTACAAGCGGCGTTCATGTCTGTTCCGATTGAAAAGAGACAAGACGCCGACCCCCAGATCGAATCCGTCGAGAATCGAATAACCGATAAGCAAAACCATGAAGAGCAAGTACCAAATGAATTGAAGCCAGGTTGGTTCCATCATGCGACCTCCATCTCCTGGGAAGGACCTGTCTCGATTTTCTGCTTCAGCAGATAAATCCAAAGACCGCCGAGCAGCAGGTAAATCAGGCCGAAAAGGACAATGGATGTCAGGACTTCTCCGGCGCTCACAGTCACGGACGCGGCATCTTTCGTTCGGAGCAAGCCATAGACGATCCAGGGTTGTCGCCCCACTTCAGCGGCCGTCCAGCCGAACTGACAAGCGGCGATCGGCAACGGCATCGAGAAAGCGAGAGCCTTGAGGAGCCAGCGTTTTTCAGCAAGGTGCTTCTTCCAGAGGAAAAACGCCGACAATCCCATGATCGCGATGAAGTACAGGCCCAACAGCACCATGTTGTGGAAAGAAACGAAGGAGAGCCACAGCTCTGCTCCTTCAGGCACACGGTCGGGAGGAAAATCCTGCAATCCCTTGATCGGGTAGTTCACATCTCCAAAAGCCAGCCAACTGAGCATCTTCGGAATCTCAATAGTGGCTTTGAGCTGCGGTGGTGGGGTTTCAACCAGTGCAAACAGAACCAGCGGCGCGCCTTCGTTATATCCGGTGTACAGGCCTTCCAGAGCGGCGAATTTTTCCGGCTGAGTACGAGCCACTTGCTGCGCATGCTTGTGACCAAACGGAAAAGCGACCAGGATGGAAGACAATAGTCCGGCAATTACAGCGACCGACATCACTCTCTTCGCGACCTCCACCCCCTGCTTTCGGAGAAGCAAGATGGCCGAGATTCCTGCCAGGAAGAAAGAAGCCGTGACCAGCGAAGCAGTGACAGTATGGAAAAATCTCGGGAGGGTTGACGGGTTGAAGACTGCTTCCGCGAAACTCGTGAGCTCAGCTCGTCCAAGCGTTTCATTAATGGTGTATCCGGTCGGCGTCTGTTGCCAGGAATTCGCAACCAGAATCCAGAAAGCAGAGATAGTCGCGCCGATGGCCACCATCAGGATCGAAAACCAGTGGACTGCGGGGGAAACCCGCTTACGGCCAAACAGATACAGGCCCAGGAAGCCCGATTCGAGGAAGAAAGCAAAAACGCCTTCCGCTGCAAGAGGTGCGCCGAAAATATCGCCAACAAACCGTGAATAAGATGCCCAGTTGGTACCGAACTGGAACTCCATCACGATCCCTGTCGCGACGCCAATAGCAAAGGTCAAACCAAAAATCCGTCCGAGATACGTCCCGGCCCGGACCCAGACTTCATCTTGTCTGCGCCAGCCGATTCCTTCGATGACGACGAGAAGCCAAGCGAATCCAATGGTGATGGAAGGGAAAATGAAATGGAACCCGACAGTTAACGCGAACTGGAGCCGGGCTAGCAAGACAGGATCCATACTGTGTGCCTCCTTTCATAGATTCTCTGTCTCCATGTACTTGCCTTTGGAGTCTATTTAATTCGTTTGGAAGGTTCAATTTTGGGGCAGTGGACAGAGTGGACCAAGTGGACCCAGTGGACCTGCCTGGAGATCTACGGTTTCCCTTTCGTCCACTGAGTCCACTAGCCCGGATTTCTCACACACTTAATGAAAAAAGGGCCGCCTTTTGTGGTATA
>DAOTAI010000340.1:0-5646 GCA_035593865.1 Acidobacteriota bacterium | reverse complement strand
CCCTTCAAGAGTCAAACACTTCTCGTATAACTTTCCAGGCGTGCGCCCAGGCTGGCGCAGTTATCCTTGGGGGTCCTTTCGTGTCCTTGACGTCCCTGGAGTCCTTGAAGTCTTTGGAGTCTTTGAAACGGCCGTGTCAGCAGAATCTTGCGTGGCTTCTGTGGCTTCTGCAAAAATGTCTGGACAGGAGGTCTTTTCATGGTTCTGGATAAGGAGGCGCAAAGGCGCGCCGATCAGTGGTTTTATGAAAACGAAAAGAAGTTGCTCGAAGAGATCAAAAAGAAGCGAGAAGCCAGAATTCAAGAAGAATTGGCCAAAGAGGAGGAGCGCAAGCGCGAGGAACTGAAAAAGCTCCACTGGCTCAAGTGCCCTCGTTGCGGGCATGACATGGTGGAAAACGATCTGTACGGCATAACAGTCGATGTTTGTACTCTCTGTGCCGGGATTTTCTTTGAGAGAGGCGAGGTGGAACAACTACTGCAGAAAAAAGCCGAGGAGAGAAAAGGCATCTTTCGCCGGCTGATTGGTTTATCGCAGTAGCTTTAGACCGCGGATCATCCGCGGTCCACAGCCGCCTTCTGTAGGTGTGACCTCTTTTCCAGCCTGACTCGTTTCAACCCCACTTTTTCCATCGCAACCGGGATCTCAGGGTTTTGCATGAACCATCGCCAGACCCTTCCGGTCCGGAAATTCTCGATGCTGAGCAGGGTGATGCCAACATCGATTCCTACCACGTCCGGACCGACCCAATCCAGGATGGGGTTGAACGCGTCCACGAACCCGTATCGTCCATAAATTCGATCGCCGAAGTTCCATCGCAGATTACGCAGAACCGGTAGGCAGATCTCGGGTGCAAGCATCAGAGAGCCCGCCGCGGCGCAGGGGACAACGGTGCCGTCGAGCGGGCCTTGCGGCGGAGGTCCGCCCCAGGCAACATAGCCGTTGCGACTGTCGGAAGCCGTGATTCCCCATAGATCTTCTGAGTAACTGGGGAACTGCTCGCGAAGGTCCAGGCAGAAGCGGCGGTGAGCCCACGTGGCCGTGACCGAGTTCTCGAAGTAGTCGATCCCTGTCCCACAGGTCTCACGACGTCCGCGGTATTCGACCCAGGCGTGCGAGTACTGATGAGTGAAAAGCGGCGCACGGCCGATGAACTCATATCCTGCATAGCGATTCGGATCACGCTTCCAAGCGTGCCAGGAATCAGGCGGAATCGGATGAGTCCGGGAGCCGATCGCGAGAAGGTAGAGGATCGTGTGCTCGCTATACGTGTCCCATCGAATGGGTAAGAACCCGTCCTCCGGCGTCCACCCATGTGAGAGCAGCGTGGGATGCCCGTTACGCATCCAATTGAAGTCGACTCGATCATAGATCCTGGTTGCCAGTTGGACGATCTCCGAATCGCTTGCAAAATACTGCCGGCAGGTGAGGACACCAGCCAGCAGCAGGGCGGTGTCTATTGACGAAACTTCGCTTGTCCACTGCCGCTCCCCGGTTTCGAGATGCAACCAGTGATAGAACCATCCATTCTTATGGAAGACGCGATTGGCCAAAAACCGGAGCGTCCGCCGGACTCGCTCGCGAATCTTCTCGCCCGGTGCCCAACCTCGCTCCGCCGCGATACACATCGCTGTCAGACCAAACCCGGTCGCCGCAATACTTGCCGCATTCCTGTGGTGCTCGTCATGCGTCGAACCGTCAGACCGCGCCCGATCAAGGGTTAATCCGGTGAACGAACTGGACTGCTCCCAGAAATACTGGAAAGACCGCCGGCTCAGATCTTCAAGCAGTTCCTCGTCTTTGGGATCGATGACCGAGGGTAACGGTGCTGGAAGCGGAGTCGGATTCGATGCGGGGACGCATGACAGAAGGAACAGAAGGAGGGGAGTTTGAAGGCGTTTCATCTCGTCTGCTTTGCCATCTGTCTCGTTCCGTTGCATCGCGGTGCACGATATCAGGAGCAGTTGCTTATTCGCTAGTGCGCCGCGTTACAATTCGCTAAATCGTATTTTGCGTCAGCCGCGTTAGCCGCGGGTGTCCGAGGAATCGGGGATGACGCGACTTCAGAACTCTATTCGCGCCTGCAACTCGATCACGCGCCCGGCTAGTCCCCGCTCGGATCGTCCAAAGAAGAAATCGTTTTCAATGAACGTTCCGGGACTGAAAAAGCCGAAAGATTCCAGGTTAAGGCTGTTGAAGACATTGAAGAGATTTGCCCGGATCTCGAGCCGCGGCTCAATTCCATACTGCCCGGGCAGACTGATTTGCTTGATCACGCTAATGTCGGCCGAACTGTACCGAGGTCCGCGAAAGGAATTGCGCCCTATCCCCGGCGGCCCTTGTGTTTGAATATCGAAGTAGGTGCGGCCCCCTCCAGGGAAGTTGCCTCCCGGGCGTGTGAATGCCTCGTCGCCGCGATCGTCGAGCGGCTGACTGATTTGCTGAATGGGGCGCGTGGGGGCGAGATTAGGAATGCGGATCGGCTGCCCCGTTTTTGGAGTCCAGGGGAGACCCGAGTGAGCCGTGACAATACTGCTGACATGCCAGCCGCCAAAAGCCTTGCCGAGCCAGTCCGAATGCCCCGAAAAGAAGGGCAAGTTCCACAGGGCGGAGAAGACCAGATAGTGCGCGGCGTCGAAATCGGAAGGACCGCGTTCGGTTCTAAGCTCGATCGGATAAGTCTGGTTGGCGGCAGCGCCGAACTCCCCGGAACCATAATCGATGCTCTTGCTCCACCGGTAAATCCCATCAAAACGCAAGCCCTCGAGAAACTCGCGGCTAAGCCTCACGTTCAGGGCGTTGTAATTGGAGTTAATGTCGTGAAGAGGGAAATAGACCGCGAAGAAGTTGGGATTCGCGGGGCGAAGAAAATTCAGGTTGACCGTGCGCAGCAGCTTGTGTCCCGTACTTCCCTGGTAACCGAGGCTTACGGCCAGGTGATAAGGAAGCAGGCGCTGCAATTCCAGGGAGTAAATGTAAACGTATGGATTGGGCATCTCGGGTTCAGCCCCGTAGATTTCGGCCTGCACCCCGCGGGGACCGCCGGTTTCGGGATCGATCCCTGGCGCGAGGGCCGGATTGACGGGATAGCTGAACGGTGACCTGTTGGCGCCCAATGAATAAATGATGCGATTGTCGGCAAAGGGATTATCCACCGTCCCGCAGCACAAGTTGTACCGGGCAAAGAACGGCGGGTTCCCCCGCACGTTGTTAAACACCACCGTAGGAAAGCGATTGTAAAAAACAGCAAATCCTCCGCGCAGCACGAGGTTATTGCGGACGCCTGGAGGATTCCAGGCGAATCCCAGCCGGGGGCCGAAGTTATTCCGGTCCGACTTGTAGAGGGAGTCGAACACCACCACTCGGCTGTCCTGAAGCCCGTTGGCTCCAAACACCAGGTTGCTCAGCCGTCCTTCCTTTTCGGTCAAGGGGCTGAAATATTCGTATCGCAAGCCCAGATTCAAGGTCAGAAACGGCGTGAGCTTCCAGTCGTCCTGAACAAACAGGGCGCGATCGGACGTTCGAAAGTAACGCTGCAGATCGATTGGCTGACCCGTTGAGGGATCGGCATTGATGGCCTCAAATATAGGAGTGTCGTTGGCCAGGTTGAATAAACCCGAAAAAGAGTAGATGGGACGAGCCCCGCCGAGCAGATTATTGTTGTTATGCTCCCACTGAAGCTGGGCGCCGAATCGCACAGCGTGCGCGCCCCGAATGACGGTCAGGGCTTCGCTGATTCCAAAAGTGTTTTGGGCAAATACAGCGGGCGTCGTTTCCGAGCGCGGTGCTCCGAAGCGGATTCGGTCGAACGGAAAACCCTCCACCTCGACGCGTGGGATTCCAAAGTTAGTTTCGTCTGAGGAGTCCAGCTGATCAAAGGCAAAACGGGTGAAATTCCCGCGCGCCTCGTTAAGAATGGTCGGTGACCAGACACTGTTCCAGATGAGTGTTGCCGCCGAATTGAGCGGTCGAAAGGTAAGGTCGGCCATAGGGCGAGCGGCTGAACCGGGATCGCTCTGAAAGTCATCACGGCGGGTGAAATACATGCTGAGGGCGAAGTGGTGGCTGCTGACGTCGACGTCGAACCGCGGATTGAACTGATCTCCTCGAATTTGGCGCGGGACCTTAAACTGGACGAACTGAAGGTCGGGAACGTTGTCAAAACCTGCGCCCGTCGAATCCCCCGGCAGGTACTGACCGAGCGAGCCGGTCAGCGAGCCGATGTCCAGGCCCCCGGGGACGACCCGGCAACGGCTGGGATCGTTATTGAAGACAGAACAATCAACCGGAATGACCTGCGCAATGCGCGGTTCCACTCCGGGTGCGGTAACGATCTGACGGCTGATGCTGTTCGGCCGCAGTTCGGCCAATTGGTGGCGGAATTCCGGCGTTTCGACAAAAGCCGTCCGAAACTCGCTGTCGTTACTTCGCAACCCCTCATAGGATAGGAAATAAAAGAGCTTGTCGGCCACGATTGGGCCGCCCAGGCTGCCACCAAACTGCCGGAACCTGCGGGTGACACGAACAGGGGCGGCACTCGGCCCTCCGTACTTATTAAAAGCATTCAACGCCGGATCCTGGTACTTGAAGAACCCAGTCGCGCTAATTCGGTTGCCGCCGCTTCTTGATACCACTTTGACCTGCACCCCGGAATTGCGCCCGTCTGCGGCTGAGTAGCTGCTCGATAAAATTCTCATTTCGCTGATGGATTCCTGATTGGGTGTCACCACCGCGGCTCCGCCCCAGGTCAGACTGTTCACATTGACTCCGTCGATCTGGTAGTTGTTAGCCGAAACGCGTTGGCCGTTCGCGGTAATGGCCACCTGGTTTTCGACGGCGAAGATCGAGACGTTCGACCCCCCAGGACCGGCAGTGTTAGGCAAATTGATCGCGTCCCCGCTGCCAGCGCGTGCACCGCTACCAAATACGCCAGGGGTGAGGCGAGCCAGCTCATAAGGATCCCGACCGAACTGCGGCAGGTGAACGATTTCCCGGGATGTAATCGATCGCCCGATGTTTGCACTCTGACTGGCCCCTTCAACGGCCGCTGGACCGGTCACGGTAATTGAAAGCGCGACTCCAGCTGGAACCATTTCCAAATTCATGCCGGTCGTCTCTTCGGCCGACACCTGGATGCCTTCGATCAGGCGGGTCTGAAACCCTGCCAGCTCGGCTCTGAGGGAATAGTTGCCCGGCGCCAGGCCGCCGATGCGGTAAAAGCCTTCATTGTTGCTTACGGTAGTCAGGGATCGACCGGTTTCGGTATCAGTCAGGGTGAGACTGACGCCGGGTAACACTCCCCCCGTCGAATCGGTAATGATTCCTTGCAGGGCAGCGCCAAACTGTGCCTTCAGTTCAGGACTCGACAGCAGCAGGAGCAAGGAGATGAAGACGATGAAAGCCAGTTTCATGATCTGTCTCCGGAAATTGGGCAACCTGGGAGTACAGTTAAGGCCTTGGCAGTTGACTATAACAAAAAGCTTAAGGAGGCTCCAGAAAGCGAGTCAGGGAGCCCAGTTGACCTTGTCAAGAAAGCTCGCGTATATTCCGAAGCCTCATGAATAGGGAGAACAGCTACGTGATCGGATATCGATGAGAATGAGCCCAACACGTGGCAGGTGTTGATCGACGAACAGAGCACCGGAT
>DAOTAI010000339.1:0-5672 GCA_035593865.1 Acidobacteriota bacterium | reverse complement strand
AACTCGTCGATGTTTCCCTGGTCGATTTCTTCAGAACCATCTCGGAGCTCACAGGTCTGAATATCCTCATCGACCCGGATATCAAGGGGACCATAACGATCAACGTCGAGGAAGTGCCGTGGGATCTGCTGTTTGAGACTGTCCTTAAGAGCCACGGTCTGGAACGAACGATCGAGGGTAATCTCGTCCGTATCGCCACCAAGAAGACGCTGGAGGCAGAGGAGAAAAACACCCAGGCCCTGAAAGAGGCCGCTTTCAAGGCGACTGATACAGTCACTGTCACCGCGCCTCTGAATTACGCGGTGGCCCCTACCCTGGCCAAGGCGCTCGAAAAGCAATTGACCACCAGGGGACGTATTGATGTTGAACCCCGAAGCAATACTCTGATCGTTACCGACGTACCGCCGAGTGTCGACAGGCTTATGACCCTCATTAAGACGCTCGATGTTCCGGAACCGCAGGTAGAAATCGAGTCGAGAATAATTGAGACGACCACGTCTTTCAGTCGCCGCCTGGGTGCCGAGTTCCTTTTCTTCGCCGGAAAGGACACAGACCGAGTGCGCGGATGGGGCGGGTCCGTAGCCCCTATTGACCCGGCCCGTGACAAGCCGGCGATCGGCGCGGCGGAGATTGCTGTGGGACGGGTCCTGGATACGGTGATGCTAGATGCATTCATTGAAGCCGGCGAATCGGTTGGAGAAGTCAGGATCCTCTCCAAACCAAAGGTCACAACCGTCGATGGGGCGGAAGCCACAATTGTCCAAGGCACCAAGATCCCTATTTCCGTCATCCGCAACTTCCAGACCTCGGTTGAGTATCATGAAGCGGCGCTGCGGCTGCGAGTCACTCCGCGCATCACGGACGAAAGAACCGTTCAACTCTTCCTGAAAATTGACAATGACGTGCCCGACTTCAGCCGCACGGTGCTTGGTATTCCTACCATCCTGATCAGCCAATCGCAGTCGGTTGTCCTGCTGCCCGACGGCGGCACGACCATGATCGGTGGCATTTTCGTCGAGCAAGATCGCGATAACGTAGACAAGGTGCCGGCACTTGGAGACGTGCCGGTCGTCGGCAACCTCTTCAAGCGAACCAGCAAGGCACGCGAGACTCGCGAGATACTGTTTCTGATCACCACGAGGATCGTTAGCTGAAGGGATTCAAAGACTAAGAAGACATAAAGGACTCAAAGGACTTAAAGGACGCTGAAACTTAAGTGTTTCCTTGGGGTCCTTTATGTCCTTTATGTCTTTTATGTCCTTTATGTCCTTTATGTCCTTTGGAGTCCCTTTCCTTGCCCTGAAGCTCTTTTTTGCACTTCTTCCCACTGCAAACTTTGTGTCACACGGGCGAAAATGGTATGCTTCACTCCTTAATTGGGGATTAGTTGATGGATCTGAAAGAGATTCGTGACCTGCTCGAGCTGATTGATGACACCACGGCGATCGAGGAATTCGAGATGGAGCAGGGCGACCTGCGGATTCGCATACGAAAGGCCAGTGCGCGCACAAACGATGCGTCCCCGGCGCCTACCGAGACTGTATCTGCTTCCGGCAGCAGCCTGGCTGTCACCGCACCTCCGCCAGCCCCCGCCGAATCGATTCATATTTTTAAAGCGCCCATCGTAGGGACTTTTTACATCACTCCGAAACCGGACGCAGAACCCTTTGTGCGAGCTGGAGAGCCAGTTCATAAAGGGATGGTGATCTGTATCATAGAAGCCATGAAACTTTTTAACCAGATCGAGTCCGACGTTGACGGAACCATCATGCGCGTCCTGGTCGAAAACGGGCAACCCGTCGAGTACGGAGAGCCGCTTTTTGAGATCCGGCTTAATTCCTGACTCCAAATGTTCCGTAAAATTCTTATTGCCAACCGAGGCGAAATAGCACTACGCATTATTTCCGCCTGCAAGGAACTCAACATACCGACGGTGGCTGTTTACTCCGAGGCGGATCGGAACTCCCTGCACGTCCGCTTTGCCGATGAAGCTGTCTGTATCGGCCCGGCGAGGAGCAGTGACAGTTATCTGAACATACCGAGCATCATCAGCTCGGCTGAAGTGACTAATGTCGATGCCATTCATCCTGGCTACGGCTACCTGGCGGAAAGTGCACATTTTGCAGAAGTTTGTGAATCGTGCGGCATAAAATTCATCGGGCCCACGCCGGAATCAATGAGGCTGATGGGCGATAAGGCGGCAGCGCGCCGCACCATGCACGAAGCGGGATTGCCGATTATTCCGGGCACAGACGTGCTTGAGGAGAAAGACGGGAAGCTCGAGGCTAAAGCGGCAGCTATCGGATATCCGCTTCTTGTCAAGGCGGCGGCTGGCGGGGGCGGCCGGGGCATGCGAATCGTGCGCCGCCCGGAGGACTTGCGGGATGCAGTGGCAACAGCGCAGGCCGAGTCGCTTGGCGCTTTCGGAAGCGCGGCTGTCTACATTGAGAAGTACCTCGAAAATCCGCGTCACATCGAGCTGCAGATCCTCGCGGACACACACGGCAATGTCATCCACCTGGGTGAGCGCGACTGCTCGATTCAGCGCCGTCACCAGAAACTGATCGAGGAATCACCCAGCCCCGCCGTCGATGAATCAACCCGCGCCGAACTCGGCAAGAAAGTGATTCAGGCGATACGGCAGGTTTGCTACCACAATGCCGGCACAGTCGAATTCCTGTTCGACCAGCAAGGGAACTATTACTTCATCGAGATGAATACCCGGGTTCAGGTAGAACATCCGGTGACCGAAATGGTTACGGGTATTGATATCGTCAAGGAGCAGATTCGGATAGCCGCCGGCGAGAGGCTTTCAGCTTCTCAGGAAGAGATTGCCTTCCTGGGGCATAGTATTGAGTGCCGGATCAACGCCGAATCGCCTGTTACTTTCACTCCATCACCGGGCCGGATTACTGTTTTTCATCCGCCGGGAGGACCGGGAATTCGCGTCGATTCCTGTGCTTACTCGGATTATGTCGTCTCTCCGCATTACGACTCCTTGATCGCCAAGCTGATCGCCTACGGAAAGGATCGTCGGGAAGCACTGGCGCGTCTGAACCGGGCACTCGAGATGTTTGCGATTGAAGGAATCGAGACAACCATCCCTCTACACAAAAAGATTATCAATCACCCGGACTTCATCACCGGGAAATTCGGAACTTCTTTCTTGGAACAACTCCCCGCACTCTGAGGCAGGATGCAACGGCATTTCTTGGATCCCCTCTACCCGCTGACTCATGTTCCCAACCTGCCAGGTGCAAGTCACCTGACGCTGGCTGAATGCTTTTTGCGCGGTGGATGCCGATTTTTCCAAGTGCGCGCCAAGGAGGCTAGTGACAGGGAATTACATCGGCAACTGCTTTCCATAGCTCAACTCTGTCGAGACCACAACGCCCGCTTTGTCGTCAATGACCGTGTCGATCACGCCCTGTTCGCTTCGGCCTCGGGAGTGCACCTCGGGCAAGACGATCTCCCGGTTGCCGCAGCGCGCCAGCTGTTGGGAGGTGAGGCTATCATTGGTTTGTCGACTCACTCCGAGGAGCAATTCCTGCAAGCTCTCGACCAAGACATCGATTACGTGGCCCTCGGACCAATTTTTGAGTCGGGGACGAAGCCGGGGCAGAATAAACCGGTAGGGTGCCGGTTGCTGGCGCGGCTGGCGGCGATGACCACGCTCCCAGTCGTTGCAATTGGCGGAATAACGTTGAAGAACGTATCCGAGGTCTGGAAGGCCGGTGCCACTTCTGCTGCGGTGATTTCCGATATCGTTAACAGCCCAAGCCCGGCTCAGCGGGTGATGCAGTATCTGGAGTTGGCAGATAGAATCAAAAGGGAACGAGCGGACTGATCCATGAATCTCATCCTTTTCGAGACGTCGAAAGGCCGCTTGCATCCGCTACTCCAGACACCTCAGCTGAGGCATAGAAAACGGGAGGCAAGTGCCGGTTACTGGAGCCAACTCCGGGAGAGACTTCATGATGGATACCAGAAAGTGGCGGATAGACTCAACCACGAGGAACTGTTGATCGCCAACCTCCGTCACGTGTCACAGCTGGAAGTCATCCATTCCTCTTCTGAACCGAGTACCGTCGCAGAGAAAAGGTTTCGACAATTCTTAAGATTGGGTTATAGTAAACACCGCCGGTGGTTCTGGGTGGATGCGGTGCTTGCCTTTTTCGGGTCTTTTTTGATGTTCTTACCCGGTCCGAACGTCTTCTTCTTCTATCCGGCTATACGGTCTTTCGGACACTATCAGGCATGCAACGGTGCCAGAAACGCTCTGAAGCTTTCGCAGGTTACTTTCCGACCGGATCCATTGGTGGACCAGATTCAGAATAATTTAAAGAATTTGAACGCAATCGAGAGCGCCATCCGGGAGCTCGAGACACGGTATCACTTCAATGATTTGAAGACCGCGTTGCAGCACCTTGGAGAAAAATGAAAGTTGATATCGCCTTTCTGCGAAACGTAGCCCTGTTCTCAGACCTGTCCGAAGAGGAGTTGATTTCCGTCTCGGAGATGTTTCGGGAGCATAAGTACAAGCGAAACGAAATCGTCTTCTTCGAGGAAGACACAGGGAAGTACATGTATATCGTGAAGGAAGGGCGCGTCAAAGTCTCGAGGCTCCTCCCCAGCGGCAAAGAGATGATTCTTACCTTCCACGAAGCCGGAGAGTACTTTGGAGAAATGTCCTTCCTGGATGGCGGAACCACGCCTGCCACCGTCACGGCCGTCGTCCCCACCGTCATTCTTTCGATGGGAGGTCGTGAGTTTTCCGTTCTCATGGCCAATCCCAAAATCAACCGGGCGTTGATTCGAGTACTTTGCGCCCGCTGTCGGGAGGCCTGGGCGCAAATCGAGGTTTTGACGTTTCATAACGCTGATGCCCGGATCCGCACCGCCCTTTATCAGCTGTGCCAGAGACGCGGTGTCCCTACCGAGAACGGGGTGATGATCAACCTTCACTTGACTCACAAGGAACTCGCCGACATTACGGGGATTTCCCGTGAGACCGCAACTCGCGTCCTGAACAATCTCCAGAACGAGAATATCCTGAGAGTCGAAACCAGGCACTTCGTGATATCCGATCCCGAGAAGCTGGTAGACTCGCTTCTCTTTAGCGAAACCGCCTAGGTTGCTGGCCGCCCGGCAGGTGACTATTCTCACACGAAATGCCGGCCGGTGAGGAGTAAACTGACTTGTCAAAGGGGGGAATACTCATGCTCGTCCGGACTAAAGCGGACTGTGGTTTCTCACTGACAGAACTCCTCCTGGTGTTGGCCGTGATCACCGTTGTGGCATCACTCTCGCTCCCCGCTTTTCGCGGTACGATGTCGTCATACCGCCTAAAGGCATCGGCAGACCTCATTGCTGGGGAGCTCGATGCCGCCAGGGTAATGGCGATATCTCGTGGAACCATTTACGAGGTTCGTATCGCTGGGTCCAGCGTAAGAGTGATCGATCCGCAAGACGAAGGCAATCCTCCGCGAATCGAAAAGTTTCTGGAAGAAGGGGTCACTGTCGACGGGACCCGCACCATCACCTTCCAGCCGAGGGGCACTGCAACCGAGGCAAACATCCGACTTCAGAACGAAACCGGCGAGGCCACCATAGACGTGACTAGCCCGGATTTCTCACACACTTAATGAAAAAAGGGCCGCCTTTTGTGGTAT
>DAOTAI010000338.1:0-5679 GCA_035593865.1 Acidobacteriota bacterium | reverse complement strand
CGAGATCGTACGGAATTACGGCGCCGACGCGCTGCGTCTATTCATTCAGTTTGCCGCCCCTCCGGAGGGTGATTTGGACTGGAACGACCAAGGGCTGGAAGGGTGTTTTCGATTCCTGACCCGCCTTTGGAGGTTGGCGCATCGATGGCTTCCTCGCTTGGCCGGTCACAGTGAAACGGCACAGCCGAAAACGGATGGCGGGACCGCGGACCGAGAACGTGCGCTGCGGCGCAAGCTCCACCAGACGATTCGGAAGGTCACTCAAGACCTCGAGCGATTGCATCAGAATACGGCGATAGCCGCTATCATGGAGTTGTTGAACGCTGCTTACGAGGCGGATGACCAGGGCGGCGTACCTCCCGAGACGATGAGAGAAACGCTTGAAGGAATGACCCTGCTGCTTCATCCCTTTGCTCCTCACTTTGCCGAGGAACTCTGGGAGCTTCTGGGGCAGAAGGAAACCCTGTGGGATAGCCGCTGGCCGGCGTACGACCCCGATCTGGCGCGGGAGGAGACGATCGAAATCGTGATCCAGGTGAACGGGAAGATTCGGTCGCGGTTCTCCGCCCCGCCCGAGGTTACACGAGAGGAAATGGAGGCACTGGCCCTGAAGGACGACAAAGTGAAGGCAGCTTTGGAAGGGAAAACGCTGGTTAAAGTGGTCGTCATACCCCAGCGGCTGGTTAATGTGGTTGTGAAATAAGAACCGTGACTGGGGACAATCTGCGTCAGCGCGTAGGCATAGAACAGCCGGAGAGTCACGCAGATGAGGGGATATTTCGAAACCGTTCGATTTTTGCTCGGAGATGAGGGAAGAGCTTGCAAACAGCCGCGGTGGTGGAGTGCACCGTGTTTTGCAGGGTTTCGAAACCCCGCCTTAATGCGGCTCGTACGTCTACTGGCAGCCCTGATCCTCCTCGTCCTGCTACCCCTCGTCGCTTGCGGTTACCGTCCCGCCGTCGCCACGCGGTCCATCAAGGGACAATCGATCGCGGTTGAACCGCTGGTAAATCGGACAACGACTTTCGAGGTAGAACAGACGCTGACGCGCGCCCTGGTGAGAAACCTGGTTGAGAAGTCGTCGTACCGGGTGACGCCCGAGCTGTCTCAGGCCGACGTCATTCTTCGCGGCGAGATTCTCAGTGTCAATGCAACTCCGGTCATCTACGGCCGACGGCTTACCGAGGAAAGTGGCCGTGAAACGTTCGGCAGCGCTTTTCTCGTGACCCTGAACGCCCGCGTAGAACTTAGAGAACGCCAGACCGACAAGGTCCTCTTTAAAAACAACAACTACCTGTTCCGCGAACAGTACGAGATCAACGCGGATGTGCAGAATTTCTTTTCAGAACTGAACCCGGCGCTTGAGAGGATAGCGAACGATTTCGGGGCGAGTGTGGTGGCGACCATCCTGGAAGACTTTTGAATGAATATTGCTGAGTTTCAGAAATCCTCGTCCCATCCTGATCCGGTGTACCTGTTGTTGGCCGATCAGCCCTATTTCAGGCGGATGGTCTATGAGCACTGTCGAAACCAGGTGCCGGAGTCCGCGCGCGCTTTTGACTGGAGCGTACTCGATCTGGAGGAGGAGACAGTCAACGACCTGATCCGGGTTGCCAGAACTCTTCCATGGATGGGCCCGCGCCGTTGGGTCTATGCCAAGAACGGCCAAGCCGTCGACCCGAAGCTGCTGACTCCCTATCTCCAGCATCCCAGTGAGCGAACCGTGCTGGTCATCGAAGTTGAAAGGGTTTTTGCAGGCTGGCCGCCTGTGCCTCGGATTGAACCGGCCGGTCAGGTTGATCTGATTCGATGGCTGAGACGCAAGGCTGCGAACGAGGGGTACGAGGTTGAGCCGGGTGCCTTGGAAGCCCTGGTCGAGACAGTGGGCGACGACCTCCTGATGCTCGAGTCGGAGATCGAGAAGCAATTCCTGCACTGCTATGAAAGCCGGGTCATTAGCCTCAAGTCAGTTCGGGACGTGACACTGGACGGTCGACAGTACGGCCTGTTTGCCCTTACCGATGCCATTGCGAAAAGGCAGACAAAGGAAGCATTGGAGATACTGGGTAAGCTCTACCAGGGCGGAATGACAGCCCCGCTGGTGCTCTCGGCACTGTACTCCAATTTCCGACGTCTGCTCGTGGCGCGAGAAATGTTGAGCCGGCAAAAACCGTTTGCCGAAGTCCTGCGGGTGACGAATATCTGGAGCTACAAGGGACGGGAGCGTGACGTGCGCAGCTATGATGAAAAGGACCTTCGCCACATCGTGCTGCAACTGCATGCTTCGGATCGGACGTGCAAGACTACGGGAACAGACGAAAAGACTCACCTGGAAAGGGTCGTCGTTGACACCTGTCGCCGAACCTCTGTAAAATAACCCCCTTTCAGGCTAGAAGGAGAAAGGGCCGTATGGCGAACACCAAATCCGCCGAGAAGCGGATACGTCAGAGTGAGAGACGGCGATTGATTAACCGCCGGGCGAAGAGCCAGATGCGGACACAGATAAAGAGGTTCCGTAAACTGCTTCTGGAGCAGAAGTACGACGAGGCGCGTGCCTTACTACCGGGTGTTTATGGAGTTATCGACCGGACGGCCAGAAAGGGTGTCATTCACCGCAACACAGCCGCCCGATACAAGTCCCGACTCACGCAGCACCTCAACCGGCTCGCATCTTAAGATCTCGAGCGGAACGATCAGGCGGATCGGAGTATGAAGTGTGCCTTGCCGCGTCATCCTCGGTCTTCATCGATGCCTGTAGCTGTGCGCCTTTGATGGTTTTCCAAGACACGCAACGCTAATGCTTCAAAAGAAGATCGTCCTGCCCGAGAGGGGTGCCGAGACTCTGTTCGATCTTCAGGACGAGAACGTTCATTATCTGGAATCCCTGTTCAAAGTAAGAATTAACGCCCGGGGCGGGGAACTGTCTGTCGAGGGCGAGGAAGAAAGCGTGGCAGCCTTGGAGAGCCTGATAAGGGACTTCTCTGTCCTTATCAGCCAGGGCCACCAGTTCGAGAACGGGGAATTAAGGGACGCTTTTCAGCAAATCGCGGACGGAGAAGTTAGAAGTCTGCGAGACTTCCTTCCCCGCAAGCCGATCCTGGTCACCGCCGTCCGGCAGGTTGTGCCGCGCAGCATGAACCAGTTGCGCTACGTCCAAGCCATGGAAAAGTTCGACATGGTCTTCGGAATTGGTCCGGCCGGAACTGGGAAAACCTACCTGGCTATGGCTATGGCCGTCGCCTATCTTCTGAAAAAAGCCGTCAGTCGAATTATCCTGGCCCGGCCGGCGGTTGAAGCCGGAGAAAAGCTCGGGTTCCTGCCGGGCGATCTTCAGGAAAAGGTCAATCCCTACCTTCGCCCGCTTTATGACGCGCTGTTCCACATGGTTGAGGACCAGAAAGTCGAAAAGTTGATCGAGCGCGGAGTCATTGAAATAGCCCCCATCGCCTTCATGCGCGGTCGAACGCTCAGTGATTCGTTCATTATCCTGGATGAAGCTCAGAACTGCACTTCCGAGCAGATGAAGATGTTTTTGACTCGCATGGGACTGAATTCGAAGGTTGTGGTCACCGGAGATGTCACCCAGATTGATCTGCCGCGCGGTCAAATCTCCGGCCTGGTCGAAGCGCGCGAAATCCTTTCCTCTGTCCCCGAAATTTCATTCTGCTACTTCAACGAGCGCGATGTCATCCGCCATCGCCTGGTAAAGCAGATCATCAAGGCTTACGACACCCGCAGAGATTTTTAGTCCTCGGCATGGTAATGTTTTCAGTGTCGGGATCGCCTGGCGGATGTAAGGGAGCCGGCTTATGAAAACCGTTCGCATCATCGGTGTCCCCATGGATCTTGGCGGCAACCGCCGAGGAGTCGACATGGGCCCCTCCGTCATTCGGGTGGCTGGCCTTCACGAGAGCCTGAGAGATCTCGGCATCCAGGTCGAAGATGCGGGGAACATCGATGTCCGGATTGCCGAAGAATTCCACTATGGGCAAAAGGACCGGATGTATCTTGAGGAGATCGCCCAGGCATGCTGCCGACTCGCTGAAATGGTCTGCCTGACTTTGAGCGAGCAGAAGATGCCCTTGATACTCGGCGGTGACCATTCCATCTCCGCGGGCAGCGTGGCCGGCACCTCGGCTTTCTACGCAAGCAAGAACGAGAAAATCGGCCTCATCTGGATTGACGCCCATACCGATCTAAACACCCCTGAAACAAGCCCTTCAGGAAACGTGCATGGAATGCCCCTGGCGGCGATCCTCGGTTTGGGGCCCGAGGAATTGAGCCGAATCGAAGGATTCTCGCCCAAAGTGGATCCTGCGAACACTGTCGTTGTCGGCGCTCGAAGCATCGATGAGGGCGAAAAGGACAATATTCGCCGTAGCGGGCTGCGCGTCATTACCATGAAAGAACTTGACATGCGCGGCATGCGGGCCGTCATGGAAGAGGCGATCTCCAGGGCTTCTGAAGGAACGGCGGGTTTTCATTGCACTTTGGACTTGGATGTAGTGGATCCCCGCTTTGCTCCGGGCGTAGGAACCCCGGTCATGGGTGGAACTACTTATCGCGAAAGCCACCTGGCAATGGAAATGGTTTCCGACAGCCAGAAGTTGCTCTCCTTTGATGTCGTAGAGGTGAATCCGGTCCTTGACGAAGAAAACAGCACCGGCCTCCTGGCCGTCGAACTGATCTGCTCGGCCATGGGGAAGAAGATCCTGTAAGATCGGCAACGGGCCGGTTGGGTGATAACCGGAAAGAAGGGCGCATGCAACACGTTGTGGTTCTCTGTGGGGGAAGGTCGGCGGAGCACGAAATTTCGCTGATTTCAGCAGCTTCGGTTATCCGAAATCTGAATCCCGACCGCTACCGGATATCGGTGGCGGGGATCAGGAAGGACGGGAGCACCTACCCCGCTCATGAACTGGCTGATCTTCTTTCACTAGAGAAGGCTCACAATGTTGATCACCTCCCGGGTCATAACTGGCTCGCGGCGTTGGCGGCGCTTTATCCTCCGCCGGATATTGTCTTTCCTGTTCTTCATGGTCCTTTTGGCGAAGACGGAACCATTCAGGGCGCACTGGAAGTATTGGATCTCCCTTATGTCGGATCCGGAGTCTCGGGATCGGCTGTCGGTATGAACAAAATCCACACCAAGATGATCCTCGCCAGGGCCGGCCTTCCAGTTCTGCCCTGGGTTTGGATGGATCGACACTGTTGGGAGCGGCAGAGGGAGGAGATGATAGCGGTTGCCGAATCGACCGCGGCTTACCCGCTATTCGTCAAACCAGCGAATATGGGTTCGTCGATCGGTGTCAACAAAAGCAAGAATCGCTCCGATTTAGCTCGCCACATCGATGAAGCCTTCAGGTATGACGATTTCACAGTCATTGAAAAAGGCATCGAGGCTCGAGAAATCGAGGTCTCGGTGCTGGGCAATCTCGAGCCCGAGGCTTCAGTTGCCGGAGAAATTATCCCGTCTCGGGAATTCTATACTTACGAGTCGAAGTATATTGACGAATCGAGCCGGTTGCTCATACCTGCGCCTCTGGCGCGTGACGAGATGGAACGAGTTCGCAGTCTCGCAATTGCCACGTACCGCAGCCTGCAATTGGAGGGTATGGCCCGAGTCGATTTTCTTATGGACAAGAAGACCGGTGATTTGTGGATCAACGAGCCTAACAC
>DAOTAI010000337.1:0-5681 GCA_035593865.1 Acidobacteriota bacterium | reverse complement strand
GAACGTTACCACTTCTCGGTGCGCAAACTCTCCCAATTTGCCGATACTTTCTTCCTGGCCTTGATGCCGTGGTACACCGCCCGTGTGGTTATCCATGACCAAAAGGTCAAGGGCATTTACCCGAACGCTCCGGTGTATCCGAGCTCGTTTGAGGCTGAGTAATGAAGCTGCGCGCGCTGCCCTGTCCCGCAGACAGGTGAGGGTCGCGCCGCTGAAAGACGCTGCGCTCTAGGCTTCTGACTCGAAGATGGGCGCGGTCGCTCCCGTACCGGACGCTGGGCTCCAGGCTCGGTTCGCCGGATTCGGGCTTCCTCGCTCTTCCTCGCGATTCGGTATAAAGTAGATTTCTATGAAAGCCCATCTGAACCGACGTGATTTTCTAAAGACGACGGCCGTCACGGTCAGTCTGTCGAGCCTGCCCCTCCAGGCCGCCGGATCCCTCCCCAGGAGAACCCTGGGCAAGACAAAGGAGCAAGTGTCGATCCTGGCCTTCGGAGGCGGCAGTCGCTTCTTGAGGTACGACGAGGATGCCGGGCTTGAGGCTCTGAACGAAGCCATTGATAGCGGCATCAACTATCTGGATACAGCCATTTCCTATGGTGACGGCGAAAGCGAGAGGCGGTACGGAAAGGTGCTGAAGACCCGGCGTAAAGAAGTCTTCCTGGCAACCAAGGTATCGGATCGAACTTACGACGGGGCGCTCAGGGCGGTCGAGGCCAGTCTGAAACGGCTTCAGACAGACCATGTGGACCTCCTGCACATTCACTCGCTGGAGAACCTCGAGGACTTGGCCGCCATCGAAAAGGGGGTGCTGAGAGCCCTTTATCGGTTGCGTGATGAAAAAAGCACCCGCTTTATCGGCATGACTTGTCACGCGGAAGCCGAGGCCTTGAAGACGGCAATTGAGCGGCACGACCTGGATTGTGTCCAGATGGCGCTCAACCCGGCTACGAACAGCGGGTTTGCCACTGGCTTTGAACGGACGGCGCTGCCGGCGGCCCAGGCCAAGAACCTGGGAATTCTGGCCATGAAAGTCATGGGACAGGAAAGACTAGTTGGCCAGGGACCGGGGCGAACGGATGCAGCACGGTTGCTTCGTTATGCCCTGAACCTGCCGGTCGCTGCTTGTGTGGTGGGAATGCCGAAGATCGAGATGTTGCGGGAAAACATCCAGGTTGCGCGGGACTTCAAGCCGTTACCGGCGAATGAAGTCGATCAAATTCGATCTTCGGTGGCTGCCTCGGCCGCCGCCTTCGATCGGTTTATGCTTCACCATCACGACGACGGCCTGGCGTGAAAACGGGGATTCGCCCCGCTAACCGCGATACTGTCCGACGCGAACGCGGGCGGGGCGTATCAATTGATCGCCCACGCGATAGCCCTTTTGTACGACCTCCACGACGAGGTGGTCTTGATCTGCCTCGTCCACGGTCGTCATCCCGACAGCCTCTGCCTCGTTGGGATCAAACGGTTGGTTGACCGGATCGATCTGCTCGATACCTTCGCTTTTCAACCGGGAGAGGAATAGCTCCAGGTTAAGCCGTATTCCCTCTTTCAAAGCCGCCGGATCGTCCGGGGCTTGGAGAGCTCTCTCCATGTTATCGGCGACCTCCAGAAAGGCGGCCACTAGCTTGTGCTTTTCGCTCTGAAGTCGTCTCTCGTTCTCCCTCCTCAAACGTTCTCTGAAGAGTTCGTTATCTTCCTCGAGCTGGCGGAGTTTCTCCCTGAGTTTCTTCTCGGCCAGTTCTGTTCGACTTTTCAGTTCTTCGACGTACGAAGGGTACTTCTTCTCCGGGATCTCAGCCCGGTCGAACACACCCTCGTCCTGAACCCAGAATCGGCGGTCTGCGACCCGAAAATGATTATGTTCCTTGTCGCTCATCGCAATGCTAGATGGCCCGTCGACCTATGAGCCGTTCAATCCTCTTTTCGACTGGTGGATGCGTGCTGAAAAGCGCCATCAACGAGCGGCCGCTGAAGGGCTTTACTATGAACATGTGCGAAGTGGCTGGATCCGCTTCCATTGGTATCCGCCGGTTTCCCTCCTGCAGTTTCCTGAGCGCGTTTGCGAGACCGTAGGGATTTCCAGCCATGGAGGCACCGGTCGCATCAGCCCCGTACTCGCGACTCCGGCTGATAGCCATTTGTATGAGCAGCGCGGCAATTGGCGCCAGGATGACAGTCAGCAGGAGGCCCAATGCGCCGCCGCGATTATCATCGTCTCGTCCTCCCATAGGGAAGAAAATCGCGAAGCGAGCGAGCATCATGATGGCGCCTGCCATGGTTGCGGCCACGGAGGCGATAAGGATGTCGCGGTTCTTGATATGCGCTAGTTCATGCGCCAGAACGCCCTTCAGCTCTTCACGGTCCAGAAGCCTCAGAATCCCTTCAGTGACGGCCACCGCTGCATGCTGGGGATTCCGCCCAGTAGCAAAGGCGTTGGGAGTCGCAGAGGGGATCAGGTAAACGCGCGGCATGGGAATGCCGGCGCGGGCCACGAGGTTTTCGATGATGGCGAAAATCTCAGGGGCCTGATCGCGCTGCAGCTGTTTTGCCCCGTACATCGCCAAGGCGATCTTGTCGGAGTAAAAGTAGCTGGCGAAATTCAACAGGGCGGCGAAACCAAGCGCAAGAACCAATCCTTGAGACCCGCCGAGAAGTTCGCCGATGACCAGAATCAGGCCTGTCATCAGGCCGAGCAACAAAGCAGTTCTGAAATAGTTACTCATTTTTCCTATCTCGGTTCAGACTCAATTCTAACATGAGCGGCGGCAGGGCGACCCGACGTAGGGCGGGTTTCGAAGGAGGGCGCGTTAGCGCCCGGATGAAACCCACCGTACTGGACCGCCACGTCGCCTGCGCCTGAGGGGTGGCCCGCCGGTGGGTTTCATCCGGGCGCTGACGCGCCCTCCTTCGAAACCCACCCTGCATCTTCTTCGTCGGAGATCCGCCGGTTTTTTCACACCTGCTCAGTAGTTATGATGAGAATTGTGAAGAAAGGTTTAAGGGGGTAGGCTCTCTTCCCACCCCCTGGATTGCTAAGGGATAAGCAGAAGTTGACCCAGGTAAATGCGCGTGCTTTCGATCCCGTTCAGCTCCATCAACTGTTCGACACCCACTTGAAATTTGCGCGCGATCTTGATGAGCGTATCGCCCCGACGCACTTTGTATTTCGTATACCCGGCCGTATCGGACTTCGCACTCACAGCGGGCTGAGAGTTGTCCGCCACCAGGGTCGGCGAGTCTCCTGCCGGGAGGTGCAGGACGGTTCCCGGGGGGACTACGCCGGAACGAGCCCAGAACCGGGGGGTCAGATGCGGGTTGTAGGTTTTCAGGGTTGCTTTGCTGACGTTGTACTTCTTGCCCAGGGTACTCACCGAGGTGCTTTGAGCCACTTTGATGGATTCAAAGCGCAGAGGCTCATCTATCACCAGTCCCGGAAAGTACTTCTCGTGATTCTTGGCAATATCGACAGCTGCAAGGAATTCTGCGTAAAAGTTCTGGCCGGCATAACCGAAGATCTTCGACTGATACTTCTCGATGATCTCCTTAATATCGTTGCCATGCGCTTTCTGGGCCCTGAGCATCCCGTACTTACCGTGATTATAGGCAGTAATCGCGAGTGGCCACGTACCGAGCGCTCTGTAGTTGTCGAGCAGGATGTCCGCTGCCGCCTCAGCGGCACGGATCGGGTTGAGTCTCTCGTCAACCGTCGCGCCGATCTTCAGCAGTCTTCGCCCGGTTCCGCGCGTGATCTGCCAGATCCCCGCAGCCCCCTTGTGAGAATATGCAGTGTAATCGAAAGATGACTCTACGTGGGGGAGGAATACCAGTTCCCGGGGCAGTCCCTTTTCTACGAAGATACGTTCCAGCGACGGGAGATAACGACCCGAGCGGATCAGCCCCTCGCGAAATTTCTCTTTGATGCCGCGTTGAAGGTGAATACCGTCCTTGAGTTTTCGCAAATTGGACTCAGTTGGCTGATAGTTCGCGAGCTTGAGGACGGCGAGGACTTCCCGATGACGAAAATCGAGTTTGTCTGAATCTGGACCGAGCGCGATCAGCTGATCAAACAGCTGCTCGAAATCTTCCGTCATCGCTTTTACCTGCGCCCTGCGCTTGAGCACCGAAGCGCGGTCCGTTCCAAGGTAAGGTGATTTGACGATCTTATAGATCAGGCGAAAATCGTTGCGGTCATGGATTACGACCTCGTCCTGACCGTAGCGGGTAAAGATCATCTTCCAGAACCCGATTCGGTCTTCCAATCCGGCGGAAGGGAAGAGCCGGTCAAACTCGGAATCCGGTGGCGGATCGGCAGAGAGCGGGGCGATCGTTAACGCCACGAGGAACAACGAAACACACCATCTCCTCAACATCAGCGCCATAATAACAAAAGCCTCCTCTAAAGTCGCGGGAAATTTAACTTTTCTCCGTATTTCAGCTTTGTCATTATCTCTTCTGCAATCAGTTCGGGGGACTTTCGTTCGACGTCGATCCAAATCTGCGCGTGGCTGTAATGCGGCTGCCGCAGCTCAAAGAGGGCTTTGAACTGTTCAGGATCCCGGGCGAGTGGCCGGGTTGAAATGCGCGCGCATCGAGACTGCGCGAGTTCCAGCGGGATTCGAAGCCAGACGCTCACGCCATTTTCTGCCACAACGGCCCGGTTGGCGTCGATGCAAAAGGTTCCACCGCCAAGACCAATGACGCTGGGCGGGAGTTGAGCAGTCTGAGCCAACAGACGAGATTCGACCTTACGAAAGTACGCTTCCCCCTTGAGCGCGAAAATCTCGGTGATCGTCATCTGCTGTTCTTTTTCGATCAGATCGTCCAGGTCATGAAAGGGACGGTTCAAGCGGGCAGCCAGCAAAGGCCCAACAGTCGACTTGCCGCTGGCCATGAATCCAACCAGATACACGTGCTTCAGCATGACCCTGCAGCCAATTCCAGTTTATCGAAAAAACCCGGGAATGATATGGCGGTGCAGGCCGGATCATCGATTTCGACCGGGCTTTCAGCCAAAAGGCCCGCCACGGCAAAGGCCATGGCTATCCGATGGTCCGAAAAAGTCGCAACCCGGCCACCCCTGATTTTCTGGCCGGGCGGGATGTGGAAACCATCGTGGCGCTCCTCCGCCTCCACCCCGAGGTTCTTTAGATTTGAAACGACCGCGTGAATGCGATCCGATTCCTTCTTGCGGAGTTCTTCTGCTCCGGTGATGGTCAACCCTTTGCGCAGGCTGACGCCTAACACCGCCAGTGCCGGGATTTCATCAATCACGTTGGGCACCAGCTCCGGCGGAAATTCTGCGGGGAAGGAATCGAGGATCGCCGGCGAATACCGGATCTCGAGATCGGCCCTTGGTTCGTTGTCCCGTTCCGAGGTTTGGTGAACCTGGATTTCGGCGCCACTCGCCAACAGGATCTCGAGAAGCGCGCTTCGGGTTGGGTTCACTCCCAAGCCGGGAAAGACAAGGACCGAGCCGGGTATAAGCAAAGCCGCGAGGATGAAGTAAACGGCCGCCGAGAAATCGTTTGGAACCAGGAGCTCGGCTGGCTGAAGCGCGGTGGGGCCGGTGACTCTCAATTCGACCCCGGAGCGTTCGACCGGGACGCCGAAAACGGGAAGCGCCCTTTCGGTGTGGTCGCGGGTCGCCTGGTTTTCGACTACGGTTGTGGTGCCAT
>DAOTAI010000336.1:0-5687 GCA_035593865.1 Acidobacteriota bacterium | reverse complement strand
AGAACTCGAAAATCCGTTCTCGTCCCAGGCACGACTGGGCATACTCGCCAACCGGGTCTGGCGGATCACTTTCCGAACATCCACCCGACGATGCTGGAACCAAACCGTACACATTGCCCGTAGAAAAGACCACGATTCGCGAAGACGAATAGCGCCTGGCCGCATATGCCGGCACCATGGTATTCATCGCCCAGGTCAGATCCGAACGCTCGGTCGACCCGAATTTCCGTCCTGCCAGAAAAAGGACGTTAGGAACGTCGGGGAGACGTGCAAATGACTTGTCGTCCAGAAGATCCGATTCGATTACCTCGATCCCTTCGGTTGCCAGATCCTCGGCCGTCCCCTTCGAGGTGAAACGGGAGACGGCAATAACCCGCTTCTTCACCCCCGCCATGTCGATCGACCTTTTCACTCGTTTGCAAAGCGAGGGGCCTATCTTGCCTCCCGCTCCCAGAATAATAATGTCGCCATCCAAACGGCTGATACTTTCACAATCGGCCGCGTTGGGCGTCGCGAGTAGTTCCTCAAGTTGCGTCTCGTTTTGGATAATCATTGCTTTACCCCGTGATCTAAAAAGGATCCCGGACCTTTCCCGGGAAAGACTCTGCGCTTCTCTATTACGCGTCGCGAGACGGTTTCGCCCGTTCCGTTAACCGAATTCGGGCCCCAGAACCGCAAATTGCCTTGACGCTTCTGCGATAAGCGGCTCCTCTCCGCGATACATCCGGATGAAGGGACGTTGTTCCTGGAACCCGACCGAAGACAACCATTCGCGCCAGTCCGGCACATATCCAGTTGCGTCCACGATGACCGGTTTGCCAACGAGGCGCGGCAGACAGGCGCTGACTAAGTCCCGTGCAACTTCCACAGAAGAGGCCGCAATTGGGCCAAGATGCTCAAAGTTGTAACCGTGACGGCCGAAAATATATCCCTGGATGCCGCTCGCATCGGCAGCAATCCAGGCGTATTCGGGTGCACCGGCCCACATCCAGCGCAGGAGAAAGCAGCGGTCGGCGCCGAACGTTTTGCGGTCGAAAAGCGCAATCGACTGAAAATCGTTTTCTTCGACCGGCCGAACTGTAGTCCTGCCCTCGGGGACGGGCCCCGAGATTACGGCTTGCATCCTCGAGAGCCGGCACTCCTCCTCGAACCCCAGTTTGCGGTACAGGGGTTCTCCGGCCGGCGTAGCATCGAGCCGAACACATCGCTGATCCGCCAGCACCTGCAACGCCTGGCGCATAAGTTCGGTGCCCACACCTCGACCCCGTTCCTCCGGATCGACCAGAACCATTCCGATCCAGCTGAAGCAATCCTGGTATCGTATAGTGGCCGATGTCCCAATCACGATTCCATTTCTCACCGCCACTCGACAGCCATCCGGGCTCTGTCCCAGAAACATCTCCCAATCGCGGCGCAGTTGGTTCCAATGAGCCGCGCGAGTGAGCCTGAGGCCGCCATCAATATCGGAAAACGTCATGCTGCGATAGTTGATTCCCTCTGTCCCCATAGCCTGTCCTGACGGAATTGTCCTTTCATATTTTCTGCCGGTAATGTTGCTCAATTTTCCTTAATTCGGCACTGATTTCCGGCGAAATTCCGCTGTCTTCCTCTTCCTTCAACAATTCCTGTGCTTTCTCCCGGGCCTGTTGATGCAATGGTTTCGATTGGGGATTCCTTGCCGCGCGGTTCAGAAGGCACGGATGGTAGATATGTTCACGGAAGTTCTGAAACGTATGGTCATGTTCCAAGTAACTACCACTGATCCCCACGTCTCGAATCGTCTCCAAGCTTATTGACTCGTTATCCACCTCGAAGCCTCGCAGGTAGCGGCGGACAACGTTCACCATTTCGTCGTCAATCACCAACTGGGCAAGTGAAAGCGTCATCTCCGACTCCAGTTGCCCCATTCCCCAGATCAGGCTGACTTTTGAACCAACGTGTGTCAGAAACCCCAGCATCTTCTCAAGAGCAGCCTGCTCGTCTTCAAACAACGATTCAGTCGAAACCCAGGATGACGACGGGAGTTGATAGAACCGCCCGAGTTCAGCCGACAGACGAGCCAGCAGGGCGTTCTCGGGACCGCCCGTAATAGCAGTGGCGTGTTTCATGTCAAAGACGTGAGCCAGACCGAGGTTGTAGATAACCGGGCGGCCGGGTTCCAATACCTGGTTCACCGCAATACCCGCCAGGATCTCGGCATTTCCCACCACCGCAGTGCCGGCCACGGTGACCGGCGCCGTCACTCCGGCCATCGGTTCTCCGTTGATCGTCACCGGTATGCCCTGGCCTGCAGACCGAAGGAACACATCCAGTGCCAGATTGGTCCAGCGCAACGGACCATGGGCCGTAAAACCGATACTGAACCAGTTACCGGGCAGAAGTGGCTTCATCGCCGCCAGGGCCTCCATCCCGGGGCCGGAGAAACAGAGCGCGCGCACATGCTTGCGCGAATTCTCGGCGATGATCCGCACCCCTACGAAGTCGCGATGTTGGGGCATGACGTCGGCTAAAGCCACTCCCATGACGCCGTGCACGTTGTCCAAGTGGTTGCACAAACGAGAGATCGCGATCAAATCCTCAGACCGGACTTCACGGCGCTCTTCACCGGTCCATACATGCAGAACCGGACACGTCCAGAAAACCGATTCAGACTCAGGAGTCAGGCAGGTGGCCGTGCCGTCCACATTCCCTAGTGAAACCGAGCGAGGCGCCGAAGCCAGGCAGTATTCAATCATCTCGCGAGGGAACCGAACGTCCTCATTGGTCAAGCCGGGGCGTGCGCCTGCCCGAAGGACCCTTGCACGTACTTCCTCGTGTTCCAGCCGGACCCCAATGGTTTCGAGGACTTCCAGGCTGGCAGCGGCGATTTTCTGAATGTCTTCCAATTCCTACACCTCAACTTGTTTCCGCGGGACTTGGGGAACTGTGACGAGGGAAATCGCAAGCGCGCCCATTAAGCCCATCGCGGTCAAAAGGGCGAAAGCCCAGTTGTAGCTTCGTGTCACGTCGAAAATATGACCGACGATAACAGGAGTAAGTGCCTGGCCTATCGCGTCGGTGGTAATGATCACCCCCATGATCCGGCCGAGCGAACGCAAGCCGAAACAGTGTGCTGTGATCAGGGGAATTAACATGTAATCGGCTCCCATCCCAAAACCAAACACGGCCGCAAACACGTAAGACATGTATTCCAGGTTCGGCAAGTAGAGGATAGGAACGGCACATGCCACGAAGAGACAGGCTGCCAACATAACGTACTTCTTCGGGAACCGATCGGCTGCCCAGCCCATGATGAGCCGACCAACAATGCTTGATACCAGGAGGACGCTTGCGACTCCTGCTGCCTTATCTTTGCTTAGGCCGCTGTCATTCAGGAACAATACCAGGTGCTGGATAACACCGCCCACCGCGCCAATACTCATAAGACTGCCAAGCGCAATCAGCCAAAAGGCGCGCGTTCTAAGCACGTCAGCCAGCGAATCAAAACCTTTCAGTACAGGGGCCGCTTCGTGCTGTTTCGCGCCATCCGGCAAAAGCCCAAGATCCGATGGCCGATTGCGCACCAGCACCAGTGTTAACGGAACCAGCACCAGCAGGATGGCCAGCCCGATCAGCTGCATCCCGAAGCGCCAGCCAAAGCGGGTGATCAGAAATCGCGCCAAAAGCGGCGCCGCCGCACCTCCCAGCCCCGCCCCGACATATGCCAAACCCATGGCTCGCCCGCGTAGCCGGTTAAACCAGTTGGAAATCAGGACCTGGTTGGGAATCGGACCCGCCACGACATACCCGGCCGTTTGAAGAAAATAGAAAAGGTAGTAAACCCAAAGGGCGTGCATCCAGCCGTAGCCGATGAAGGCTGTCCCGGCAAACAGCAGACCGATGACGACGAACCGGCGCGGGCCAACACGGTCAATCAGAAAACCGGCCGAAATTCCGAAAAGGGGTCCGATCACGATGATACTGATGGCGAAACCCGCAGTTACCTGCGCACGTGTCCATCCGAATTCTTCAATGAGGGGCGCGTAGAAAACAGGAAAGCTGTAATAGACAATACCAACAATTACGAACAGAACCGAAAAAGACGCTGCCGCAACTCGCCAGCCGTAGAACATAAGCCCCTCTTCTTGAACAAAAAGCGGACCGACCACCGCCTGACGGCAACCGGTTCGAAGTTTGCACTGTAGCATAACCCGTTCGCACGCGCACCCGGTAAGCGCGCTATCGACGAGCTTCCCTCGAGCCAACGCCGATAACCTCAACCCCCTTTACTTCGCGTCTCTCTTCTGAGAGAGTTCACAGCATGCAGATCAACGAAATTTCGACCGAAATTCTCCGGACAATACGAAAGGGAACGGTAATTCCTGCGCATCCGCTGGCTTTGACCGCTGACCGCAAGCTGGATGCACGTCATCAGCGCGCACTTACGCGCTATTACATCGACGCCGGCGCGGGAGGCATCGCTGTGGGAGTTCACTCAACACAGTTCGAAATCAGGGATCCGCAGATCGGTCTTTTTGAGCCGGTCCTGAGACTGGCTTCGCAAACCATTGACGACTGGTGCCGGCGCCGCGGGCGTCCGGTACTGAAGATCGCTGGAGTCTGCGGAAAGACGGAGCAGGCCTTGCGCGAGGCCCAGTTCGCCAGGGACGCCGGCTATCATGCCTGCCTGGTCAGCCTGGGGGCACTATCGAACGAAAGTCTGCCCGCACTCGTTACTCATTGCCGACAGGTTGCCTCAGTTATGCCGGTTATCGGGTTTTATCTCCAGCCGAGCGTCGGCGGCCGCATTCTCCCGTACCGGTTTTGGAGGGAGTTCGCAGAGATCCCTAACGTCCTGGCGATAAAGATCGCGCCCTTCAACAGGTACCAGACACTGGACGTCGTGCGGGCGGTTTGCGATGCGGGACGGGAATCGGAGATTGCCTTGTATACGGGTAATGACGACAACATCCTGGTCGATCTCCTCACCGAGTACCATATCCAGACACTGCAGGGAGAAAGGAAGGCTCGCATAGTTGGAGGACTGCTCGGACACTGGGCAGTATGGACAAGAAAGGCAGTAGAGCAACTGGAATCAGTGCACTCATTGGTCTCCTGTGGCACGCCAATTCCGCCGTCCATGTTGACTTTGGCGGCACAGATTACCGATGCCAACGCTGCCTTCTTTGATCCATCTCACAATTTCGCGGGCTGCATCCCGGGGATTCACGAGGTTCTTCGACGCCAGGGATTGATGGAGGGCACATGGTGCCTGAACCCTGCTGAAACGCTCTCACCCGGTCAGGCCGAAGAAATCGACAGGGTATACGCGTCTTACCCTCAGCTCAACGACGACGATTTCGTGCGAGCTCATCTGCAGGAATGGCTGGAAGCCTGATGTCAGGGTTTTGAGCTACCTGATGCGAGGTTCCGAGAATTGAGTCGGAGTTGACGTCAAGGCCCGCTTAGGTTCTGCCAACCCGCTCTCTTTGACCTGGCTCGAAACCCTGGCGTTACGCATTCTTTCGAACTCGTCCATAGCGCGTTTGATGCTGTGCTTAAAGGCGAGTTCATGCGTCACCAGCCGGTACGCGTTTTCCACGATTGTGCGTCGTTCGTCCTCGTGTTTTAGGTAATAGAGAATGGTCTCTGCCAGCTTTTCGATTGGCGCCGAAACGTAATGAACGCCCGGCTGGAATTCTACACAG
>DAOTAI010000335.1:0-5695 GCA_035593865.1 Acidobacteriota bacterium | reverse complement strand
CGCGGCGCCCCTCGCTCGAAGTGCCTTCGATCCTCTCGAGAAACCATCGATTCAAGCCTGGGAACTTCGATCGATAAACAAAATCCCCGTGCCTGTACTGGAGGGGTCGGTCGATTCCGCGCTTCAAACCGCTTAGAACATCTTCCGGAAGTGATTCGATGGGAGTATCCGGATCCACTTTGAAATGATCGAGCAATGCCCGAGCGGACTCCCGGAACAAGTTAAGCAACTCCTTCCCGCCCATAGCCAATTGTGCTTGCGAGACAGACTTTTCAGGAGTGGTAATCAGGCTGTCGAGATTCACCTCTAACTCGCATCCCAAGCCTTCACAAGCCGGGCAGGCGCCGAACCGGCTGTTGAATGAGAAGCTTCGAGGTTCCAGGACGGGGATGTCGACACCACAGTCAACGCAGGCCATTTTCTCCGAGTAGGTAACCTCGCTTCCACCAACCTTGGCGACGGTAACCAGTCCTTGGGCCATGTCCAGTGACTGACGCACCGATGACTCAATCCGGCCGCGCGACTCTTTTCGAACCAGTAGCCGGTCGACAATGATGTCAATGCTGTGGTTCTTGCGCTTGTCCAAATCGGGCGGGTTTTCAAGAAAAACGGCTTCTCCGTCGACTCGAGCCCGCACAAATCCCTCTTTCTGGTATTTCTCGAAGAGCTTCCTAAACTCCCCTTTCCGCTCCCGAACGATCGGCGCCATGATGACGACACGAGAGTCGATCGGAAGCTCAAAAATGCGGGCCACAATTTGATCGAGGGACTGTCGCGTGATGGGACGTTGACACTGCGGGCAGTGAGGCGTTCCGATGCTGGAGAACAACAGCCGAAGGTAATCGTAGATTTCCGTGATGGTGCCAACGGTGGACCGGGCGTTGTGGCTGGTTGTCTTCTGCTCGATGGATACTGCCGGCGAAAGGCCGTCGATAGAGTCTACGTCCGGCCTCTCCATCTGCTGAAGAAACAGCCGTGCGTAGGCCGATAATGATTCGATGTATCGTCTCTGCCCTTCGGCATATAAGGTGTCGAACGCCAGGCTTGATTTACCCGATCCGCTGAGCCCGGTGATAATCACCAACTTGTTTCTGGGGATGTCCAGATCGAGGTTTTTCAGATTGTGCTGACGCGCCCCACGAACCGAAATATGCCTCATAGCCAAACCTCTTATTTTCGGAGCTTGGGGGGTGGGCGGTCAAGAAGGAGAAACGTCCCTCATTCCAACCAAGCATATCATCCGTCTGATCCGCGCGATCCGCACTGTCGCGAGAATAGACACCCACGGATAGAACGGATTACACGGATAACCGCGGATGAAAACCCTTACGGCAGAATCAGCTTGATTGTCCGGATCTGGCGATCGCGCATCACTTGAATATCGATTTCTGACTTTGTGCGAAGAGTGCGGTGAAGCTCGGCGGGAGATGAAACAGCCACATCATTGACTCGAATCAGGACGTCGCCTGCTCGAAGACCCGCCTTCTGGGCAGCGCTGTCCGGCATGACCTGCCTGACAAGCAGCCCCCGGCCCTCGGGGCAATTGAAATACTCGGCGAGTTGCGCTGACAACGGGTCAACTTCAAATCCGAGGAACGACAGCGGAGGCAGAACCGGGCTTATACGAGGAGTGCGACGCCGTCCTTCTGCCGTAACCCGCTCCTCGGTTGTGATCATCCATTGCATTCTGGGGAGCGTGTCCATGCGATGGCTCAATCGAACCGCGATTTTCCGGACAGTATCACCACGCTTGATGGTCAACGGCAGTTCGTTGCCTGCGCCCCTCCAGCGGATGGTATCGGCCAGGCGCTGCCAGTTCTCAACCGGTTGGTCCTGCACCCTGATGATCGCATCACCTGAACGCAGGCCTGCCTTTTCCGCAGGTCCACCGCGGATTGTCCGCTCGATGATTGCCTGCTTGTCCTTGAATTCGCGAGCCAGAACACCGAGCCATCCCGCCCGAATATCGGTTCGAGTTCTCATGATCCTGTCGGCTGATTCATGGATCACACCGGCCGGTATGATTTCACAGACTTCAACCGTCTTACTGTAGGGATACGGCTTGGTCCGGATGGCGATACCGACAACCTTATCTTCCGTGTTCAGGACGATGCTGTTCGACCAGCCCTGCTGGGATTCACCCAATCCTGCCACCTGAACGTCGCGCTCTGGTAAGAGTGGAGTCGTTTTTACGTTCAGCAGGAAAGGTGCAGATATCCTCCACTCTTGCCTGCCCAGGTTGAAGAAGCGAAGTTGGCCTTTTTCAGGGAATTCGGCGAATTGCGCCGGAAAACCGTTCGGAATACCGGCGACCAACACCGCCAGTGAAATCCTTTGATCGATGCCGACAACCTCGGCCCGATATCTCTCGCCGTTCGCAGTCTCCACCATTATCTGCACATCGGGAAACCGCAACTCCGGCCAGCGCATTCCCACAAAGGAAACGATATGCCCTTTGTCATCGATCAGCAGGCCTGGGAAAGGGATGCGCTGCTGCACCTGGATGATTTGCAGCATCGAGCCTTCGTCAAAAACTCCCACCGGGGAACTGACGAGAACCTTAACGAAGGAATCCTTTCCGGCGCGCGGCTGGGCCAAAGACACCTGGAGCAGTAACGGCAGAGACGCTGCCAAACCCGCATACCTGAAGATGGGCCACCGTATCATCAGACTCCTCGTTCACTAGTGACTCACGTTTTTCAGGTAAAACTCGTTATCTGCCTGCGTCTGGCGGACCTCGATAGTGGCGGGTATTTCGAACACATAGCCGTGCTCCGCCGTTGCCGGGAAGGCGAACGAAAGAGGTCTGGCAGGTGGAATACTCCTTTGCAGGTAGGTTTCAACGGTCCTTTCCACATCTTCCTGCGGCCCGGTTTCAGGTGCCAAATCAGAAACCGCTATGCTGGTCCTATTCTCCGGAACGGTCTTCTCGATACTCGGAGGTTTGTCGCCTGGAGCCGTGATTGCCTGGAGAACGTTGTGATCAGGGCCCGACGACGCAACCAGTAAAGCAACGCCCAAGGCCAGGAAAAAGAGTCCTGCCGTGGTAACGGCTAACTTCCAGTAATTCAGTCGTGTGGAACGTCTCATTCGCGCGCAAACGCGCTCAGCAAAGAACGGTGGAGGCTCGATTTGGCCCTTGAGTTCTCGGCTCAACTCTCTGAGACGGCTCAAATCCTCGTACAAAGAGCGACACTCCTCGCAAACCTTGAGGTGCTCCTGCACTTTTGGAGAGTCAACCGATCGAGTTGTTACTAGACGCCTGACTTTCGAGCACTTCATAGCACTTCAGCCAGTTTCTCACGGAGCATCAACTTGGCTCGGTGGATTCTCGATTTCACCGTCCCCATTGTAATGTCGAGAACGTTGCAGATCTCTTCATAAGACAAATCCTCAACTTCTTTCAAGAGGAAGGGGACGCGGTACTTCTGAGGTAACTGATCAACCGCCGCCTGTACTTTCCGCAGTCGCTCTTTTTGATCAAGCGTATGTTCCGGTGTCGGGCGGACATCGGGAATAGCGAGCGGTCGCCCGTCTTTCTGGAACAGCCCGATCATTTGTCGGATCGAAAAGAGACCCTTGCGCTCCCGCCGACGCAGCTCGTCTATCGCCAGGTTAGTCGCTATCCGGTAAATCCAGGTCGAAAACTGGTAGTCCCCCTTGTATCGATTGGCATAGCGAAAGACACGTATGAATGTCTCCTGCGCCAAGTCGATAGACAGATCATAGTCATGGACGAGGGTGTTGATGTAGTTGATCAGTTTTCCCTGATACCGGGTGACGAGGATCTGGAAAGCCTCGTCGTTGCCTTCCAGATAAGCTGTGACGAGCGCATTGTCTCTGAACCCCGCAACGCTCTCAGCGTACGCCATAGTTTCAGCCATAACCGCCACTTACCGTTTATCCATTATGTCCAATTTCCCACCGCAACCCTGTTCAGAGCAGGCTGCGAGCCACCGTGACATACTGAATAAACGATTAAAAAGGCCATTTGTTCCAAAAGGCACGATTGACGGAGTCAAACCGGAATCAGGTCGCAAGGCCCTGTTTCGACTCCGGGTTCAACTTAAATCGTTTATTTGCGTTAAACAATCTCGGCCGGAGCCCGGTTTGGCCCCGTTTATTTCGCTTCCAGCCAAGAGGAGCCAACCGCGACATCCACTTTGAGCGGGACGCTCAACTCGGCCGCTCCTTCCATTTTTTCGGTGACAAGACGTTTCATTAATTCTAACTCGTCCTGCCACACCTCAAAAACCAACTCGTCATGGACTTGCATGATCAACCGACTGCGAAGTCCCAAGCGGCGCATTTCGCGAAACATGACGACCATCGCCTTTTTGATCAGATCTGCTGCCGTACCCTGGATAGGGGCGTTGACAGCCGTTCGTTCGCCGAAACTGCGCAACCCCCAGTTGCTGCTGGCCAGTTCGGGAATCTGTCGAATCCGGCCAAAGAGAGTCGAGACATAACCCAACTTGCGGGCATTGGCAACAGTCTCGTCAATCCAGGCCTTAACTCCCCGGTATTTCCTGAAATAGTCGTCGATGTACTTCTGCGCCTCATGCCGGTCGATTTTCAGATTTTGCGCAAGACCAAAAGCGCTCAGGCCATACATGATCCCGTAGTTGATGACTTTGGCATGCCGCCTGAACTCCCGCGGATTCATCACCGCGTTCATGCCAAAGACCTCTCGGGCAGTGCGCTCATGGATATCTTCGTCCTTTCGGAACGAGTCCAACAGGACCGGGTCCTGTGAAAGATGAGCCATGACTCGCAGCTCGATCTGCGAGTAATCAGCGGCCAGGATGCAGAAACCGTCCTCCGGAATGAACGCCCGGCGTATCCTGCGACCGATCTCGCTCTTGATCGGGATGTTTTGCAGGTTCGGGTTGCTGGAAGACAACCGGCCCGTGGAGGCCACCATCTGATTATATGAAGTGTGAATCCGCCCGGTCTGCGGGTTGACGAGACGGGGCAGAGCGTCCAGGTAGGTTCCTTTCAGCTTGGTCAGTTCGCGGTATTCAAGAATGAGGCGTGGCAGCTCGAAGCTCTCGGCCAGTTGCTCGAGCACCTCAACGCCGGTGGCGTAGTGTCCGGCTTTGCGGGTCTTCTTCGGCTGCGGCAACTTCATTTTCTCGAAAAGGATGACGGCTAACTGTCGAGGAGAGTTGATATTAAAGCTTTCACCGGCCAACTCGAAGATCCTGTTAGTCAGATTATTGATCTCCGCTTCCATCTCCCGACTCATCTGCCCTAACAACTCGCAGTCGACCTTGACTCCATGCTTTTCCATGTCCGCCAGGACTTCCACGAGCGGCATCTCGATTTCCATCAGCAAGGGTTCGAGCTTCTTTTCGAGCAACAGAGGCTGGAGGCGGTTAAACAGCTCCCAGGTCAGATCCGCCCTCTCGCAGGTTACGTTTGCGAGTTCCTCTCCGAACAACGTCGGAGTCTGGTTAGCTGAAGGGGTGCTGAACTTGCTGCCCAGGTATTCCACGACCAGTCGTTCAAGGGAGAAATTCGACTGGTTAGGTGACAACAGGTAAGCCATGAGCATCGAGTCCCGCATGTTTTGCGGCAATCTCCATGAAAACCGGGATAAAAGCGGAAAGAGGGGCTTCAGATCATGAACGGCAACGAGAGAAGGTTCAAGGAGAAGCTGGCCTACTGCTGCAGCCTCGCTTTCAACCAGGTG
>DAOTAI010000334.1:0-5717 GCA_035593865.1 Acidobacteriota bacterium | reverse complement strand
CCGTGGGTGTACTGGAAATACTTATTGATCCATGTCTGGGCCTGCTCCGAGACCTGGGCGAAATTCATTTCCCGAACCGAGAGCATCACCTGTCGATAGTTGCCATCAACCACATAGCGATCCAGATCAACATCTTCAAACGAGTAATAAGGGCGAATTGATTGGAGTTGTCCATAAGCATCCCGCAGGGGCCTCCAATCCCAGAGGCGAATGTTGCTCACGGTTGCCTGGTTGGCTGCCAGGTCGTCGCTGTCCAGCCGTCCTACGGTCGTAAACTCCCGTATCTGGACTTTTTCAAGGTCGTAAGCCTGAAGAGTGGCATTGATGTGGTGGTTGATATAAGCCATCTCTTTCTCAAGCTCGTTGGGTTCGACCCGGAAGGTCTGAACAAGAGCGGGATAGACGCCCGACAGCGCGTAACAGACGGCGAAAACCCCAAGTCCGGTTAATGCGTACTTGAGGGTTCGCATCCATGGCGCGACGAAAAACAGCAGTGCCACGACGACGACCATGCCTGCCAGGATCCAATACACCGGGATCCAGGCATGAACGTCGGTGTAGCTGGCGCCGAAAGTCACTCCTTTGTCCCTGATCGAATAGAGCAGGTGAAAGCGCTTCAGGTACAAGCGAAGGGCAATGATAAGAAAACCTGTACCGATCAGTATGGTCAGATGAAACCGGGCTGCGCGACTCAAGTGGAGCTGTCGAAAGTATCCGAGGTGGCCGTGAAAGACGTAGCTGATTGCTGCGACAACAAGGCACAGGAAAACCAAAGCGAGGGCAAAACCTGACAGGAAATCCCAGACCGGAAGATTGAAGAAATAAAAGGAGAGGTTTTTCCCGAAGATCGGGTCTGGCGGACCGCCCGACATCTGATGGGAGAACTGCGCGAACATCATCCACCGCGACTGCACGATGAGTCCCAAGACAGCTGAAAGAACCAGGGTGCCCGCTTTGAAGATATTATTGCGTTTCTCGTCCATTCCCAGGACGAGATATTCCTGTCGGAGCCAGACTTCCTGCTCGTAAGTCCGGCGGGATGCCAGCCGGTAACTGCCCCACAGCAGCAGAAACGAAACCCCAAAGCTCGCCAGCCAGCAGACAAACCTTAGCCAGATCACTGTACGAAAGACTTCGTAATAACCGAGGGATTCAAACCAGAGGGCATCGATATAAAGGCTTATGCCCCCGCCGAGCAAAACCCACAGGGCAACGGCGACGGCGCCAAGCAGAACGAGCTTGTAACGTTTCATGAGGTGGCTAGTATCTTTTCACGAATAACGCTGCTAATGTCAAGCGGATGATGAGGTCAACTTGCGGCTGAACCCTTTCACGGCGGCCGGCATCTGTCAAGGTGCTGGCCGCGTTTTCGGTAAGATTGGTGTATACTTTGGCTGAGTCAACCGATTCGATGTCCGAGGTGAACGACCATGAGTAGATTATTGAGTATCACGCTGGCTTTGATACTACTCATCGTTCCCGCCTTTGCGCAAAGAGACAAGAAAGAGGAGGCGCTGCGACGGGAAGAGGGTGAGGATTACTACAAGAAGTGGTTAAACGAAGACGTCAAGTACATTATTTCCCCCGATGAAAAAGCCGTTTTTCAGAAACTGACGTCGGACGAAGAAAAGGAGCAATTTATAGAGCAGTTCTGGTACCGCCGTGACCCGGATCCGATGACTCCGACGAACGAGTTCAAGGAAGAGCATTACCGGCGAATCGCGTACGCAAATGAACGTTTTGCCAGCGGCATCCCTGGCTGGATGACCGACCGCGGGCGGATTTACATTATCCATGGCCCACCAGCCGAGATCGAGTCGCATCCTTCGGGAGGAACCTACAACCGCCCGATGCACGAAGGGGGCGGTACCACATCGACTTTTCCCTTTGAAATCTGGCGATACCGTCACATAGAAGGAATAGGATCGGACATCGAGCTGGAGTTTGTCGATTCAAGTATGAGCGGCGAATACCGGCTGGCGCTTAATCCGGAAGAGAAAGATGCCCTGCTTTACGTTCCCGGCGCGGGTTTGACCCTGGCCGAGGAAATGGGATTGGCGACCAAGGCGGACCGTCCTTTCTTCAATCCCGGCATGCGGGAAAACTACCCGATGATGCACCTGCGTGCCAAGGACAATCCCTTCGAGCGGTATGAAACCTATACGATGGTGCAGCGGCCGCGGCCGATCAAATACAAAGACCTCAAGGAGGTCGTTTCGATCAACATCGATTACAAGCCGTTGCCGTTCGAAGTGCGCCAGGATTATATCCGCTTGAACGACCAGCAGGTGCTCGTACCGATCAGCCTCGAAGTTCAGAACAAAGACCTGAGCTTTAAGGAGGAAAACGGCGTTCACAACGCGAAACTGGCTGTTTACGGGATCATCACCAGCATCACGAACCGGATCATCATGGAGTTTGACGACGATGTCCTGGCGTCATACCAGCCGGAGGATCTGGCAAGGGGGCTGACGGGGCGGTCCATCTATCAGAAGATCGTCACGCTGGACAAGAAAATGCGCTACAAGCTCGATTTGGTCGTCAAGGACATTAACAGCGGCCACACGGGTGTGAAGCGGATCGCGATTGTCCCCCCGATATATGACAACAAGAACCTGTCGGCCAGTTCGTTGATTCTGTCCGATTACATCCACCAACTGCCGCAGGTCCCCAAAGTGGATGAGATGTTCGTTCTGGGTGACGTCAAGATCAGGCCGAGCCTGAGAAAGACGTTTACTAACGATCGTCCTCTGGGTGTCTACCTGCAGCTTTACAACGTGGGGCTGGATCAGGCCAATCTTGCCCCGGCTTTAGCCGTCAGCTACAAGATCATCCGCGATGGCGAGACTGTTGTCGAAGTCACCGAAGAAAGCGGTGAGTCCGTCCAGTACTTCTCAGGGCAGCGTGTTGTCTTGATTAAGAGTCTCCCCATCAAGGACCTGCAACCCGGTCGATACACGGTGGCAGTTGAGGTGAAAGACCTGATCAACAATCAGGATTTGAACCTGCAGGATAACTTCCAGGTCACGCCGCCGCCCCAATTGGCGGCAAAATAAGCCTCCACGAAAATTCTCCTTCGTAGATTTTCCTTCTCGAGCGTTAGTTATAACGGGACCCCATGAAGGGGTCCCATCTCTCGACGAGGAGGAAAAACATGTCGGACAGATGGTGTCTTCTCAACAGCAGTGCGCGCGAAAAAACCGAGAGCGAGCTTCGCAGCCTGTACGGTGAGCATGCCTTATTCACTCGCGTCGGTCAGTTCAACCTGATCCATCTTGATTCGCCGAGCCCCGAAGAGATTGCCCGGCGCGTGAGTGAATTTGATCCGGAGGAACTCTTCGACGATGACTGCCCGATTTGCCAGATGTTGCGAAACGAGCATTGCGATGTTATCTACGACGGCAGTCTCGACGAAGAGAATGACGAACTGGACGAGGAGGCGCCACAGAACAGTTGACGGCCGGGTCTTTCGGGGCAAGGGAGAGCACGGGGTGCGATACGATTCGCACACAACGCGAATCACTCAACCAGCGCAAAAAAACGGCACTTAACCGCCGTGCTCTCCGGACCTGCCTCCGCCTCCAGGCATGATTAGTATTCGTGCCCGTGCCAGATTCGCCTTCCGGCCCAGCGGTGACCGTGCTTTGAACGGTCGCCTCGGCGTAGAATGCGATGGATGACAATCGATTGTGATGAGAAGTGGATGAAGCTGGCATTGGAAGAAGCCCGGCTGGCCGCCAAAGCGGGAGAGGTGCCCATCGGCGCGGCCGCAGTGTTAAACGGTGAGCTCATCGCGCGGAACCACAATCGGAACATCGAGATGAACGACCCGACGGCACACGCGGAAATCCTCGTGTTGAGGGAAGCGGGCCGTCTGCTGGGTAACTATCGCCTGCCTGGTGTCGAGTTCTATGTGACGCTCGAACCGTGCAGTATGTGCGCGGGAGCTTTGGTTTGGGCGCGAGTGAAACGCCTGATCTTCGGCCCGAGAGACGAGAAGGCAGGTGCGGTCTTCTCTCGTCTGGAAGTGCTGCAGCCGGGTCGGCTGAACCATACGGTTTCAGTAACTGAGGGTGTACTGGCGGCCGAGTGCCGTAGACTTCTCCAGGATTTCTTCCAGGCGCGGCGGTCTGGTCAGGCTTAGGCCTCCTTTGCCTGGCCGGCCCCTGATTGGCCCAACCCGGGACCTTCGTGTCAGTGCCGTCTGTTAGCATTCTGATAGAATGAAGGCAGCTGTTCATGAATGAGAGTTCGGACCGTTGGGCAAACACCAAGTTTGCCCATGAGAGTGAGCGCGAATTCGCCCGCTTTCTGGATTTCTACGATATTGAGTGGCGCTACGAACCGACCACTTTCCCGCTTGAACGGGATTCAAAAGGCCGGGTCACTTTAAGTTTCACACCTGATTTCTACCTTCCTCAATTCGATCTTTATGTCGAATTGACAACGATGAAGCAGAGTCTGGTTACCAAAAAGAACCGCAAACTTCGGTTGCTGCGGCAACTCTATCCTGAAGTAAAAGTCAAGATCTTCTATGGCCGCGACTATCGGCGCCTGCTTTTCAAATTCGGGCAAATGAGCGCATGATGACCTGATGGAACCGGCACCCGCACATTCGCCTTCCCAGTTTCTTTTTCCGGAAATCGACACCATTGTTCTTGATGCGAAAACGATTCGCCGGCGTGTCCAGCAGCTTGGCCGGGAGATCAGTCGCCATTACCGGGGAAAGGAACTGACTGCGGTCTGTATTCTGACCGGCGCCTTCATCTTCATGTGCGACCTGATCCGGTATTTGCGTGTTCCGGTCGTGACCGAGTTCATATCCATCAGCCGCTACTCGCGGCGACCAAAGACCGGGGAGGTCAAGATTCTTAAGGATCTACAATCGGACATTTCGGGACGTCATGTCCTGCTGGTCGAAGATATTGTGGATACCGGCCTGACTCTGAATTACCTGGTCCGAAATCTCTCGGTCCGCCAGCCGGCATCGCTGGCTATCTGTGCTTTGCTTGATCGTCCCGATCTTCGGTTGGCGGATATTCCTATCCGCTACACCGGCTTTAACGTGAGTTCCGAGTTCCTGATCGGATACGGTCTGGATTTTCAAGGGAAGTACCGTAACCTCCCCTTTATTGCCACCATGAAAAGGGGGGCATGAATCGGATGAGGTCGATTTCGCCGGTGTTCTATTACGGTCTCGTGGCGTTTTTCACACTGGTTTTCGCGGTGTTCTACGTCGTCAGCTATTCAGTAATCCGGGGGATCGTGGAAAACTACCGCCGATACTACCAGAAAGCCGACCTTCAATGGACCGGCCCGCGAGAGCAGCCTTCCCGAGACTCAAAACGCCGCCTGTTCCTGCTGTTGGCAGCCGCCCTCGGCACCGCCTGGCTCGTAGTCCATTTCATCATCTTTCCCTAGAGCTTCCTCAGGCTTACTTCAGCTCTGCTTTGAAAAACTCGATGGTCCGTCTCCAAGCCTTTTCGGCTGCCCGAGCATTTGCTCCCTCCCGGCCGGACTGAGCCCGAAGAAATCCGTGTCCGGCGCCCTCAAAGGTCTCGTGTTCAAACCTCTTGTTGAGCCGCTTCATTTCGGCGTCGGCGGGAGGAACGGTCGAGTTGACCCGGGCGTCATCGCCCCCGTACAGACCCAGGACCGGGGCCTGGATTCGGCTAAGGGAGGCGGTGTCTGGTGACGTTCCATAGTAGACTACGGCC
>DAOTAI010000333.1:0-5729 GCA_035593865.1 Acidobacteriota bacterium | reverse complement strand
ATCATCACCCACCGCAGCAATCTCCCGTCAGGCCTTTGCCTGGTGCCTTCCTCAGGGCCGTCGATTCGATAGCCTGCTTCTAAACCCCGTTTGCGGATGAACTCGAGGTCCTCGGTCGCCGCAGCCCAACTGATAAAGCGAGGTGTCGTCAGGGCCCGAAGATCAATGCGGAAATTGAAGGCAGGTTGAGCGGGATCCGGTGCGATGATCTCCAGGTATTGCTGTCTCCCGAGTGAAAGGAGCGCATTTCTGGTTCCAACACCCGGATGGCTGCCCCCCGGCAAGGCTCTGACGCCGGTGAGATTTTCGACCCATTCTATCCCGCTTTCGAGATCCGCCGCTCCCAGCAGGAGATGATCAACTGTCTGATCCACTGGTCGCGGAATCTGATCAAAGTGCATAGGCGGCCTATCCCCTCGTTCTATTCATTCTCCGCATTATCGCCACTGGAGTGCAATGTGGCACGCCTCCGACGTGCCGCGGTGGGTTTCATCCGGCCGCTGATCCCCCTCTTTCGAAACCCGCCTAAGTCTGAGGTCCGCCAGTCACCGGGGCGAGCCTGACCACGGCTTTGCCGATCGCGCAGGTCCAGGTCGGTTTGCCGCGTGCCATTACCGATTCCCAGTTCGGTTCCTGTTCGAATCCGGTGTAGAAAACCGTGTAGGTGCCATCCGGCTCGGGAATCAGACCAAGAGGAGTACGAACATCCTTGGCCCAGGTCCCTGGTTCCGGCTGGATAGTCAAGGATTTCCCGGGTTGCCAGTGAATCCCGTCGTCTGAAAACGCGTAGCCGATACAGTCGGCTTCCTGGTGGTCGTACACACAGATGTAACGACCGTCAGGCAGGCGGGTGACGATCGGGTTTTCGATGAACTTCGTTTCGATCGGCGCGGGATTAAGGTCGTTGTGGCGCTCCCATGGGCCGCCCAGGTCAGGCGCCGAGGCGATTCCAACCAACCAGTGCTCGATCGGCAGCACTTCAGACCGGGCGGAGCCGAAAAGGGCGAACCATTTGTCACCGACTCGATACGGGAAAAAAGAATCCGTTCCCTGCAATCCCTCCCAGGCGCCGCTATCCGGGCCGGGCTTCATGATGACCCCAAGGTCCCGGTAAGGGCCGCCTATGCCTTCAGGGCCGGGAACCGTCGAGACCGCGCGCCAGATCTGCCCGTCATAATTGTTCAGAAATTGCTCCGCGGTGTTGGGTTGCGAGCGGTAGGCAACGTAAAACAGGTTCCAGAGCTCACGACTCTCGTCGCAGACTACCAAGGGTGACCAGAGTGAAGCCCTGGGATCTTGCCCGTTGTACTCTCCGCTCGAGGTCAATATTGTCGATACCCGTTTCCAGTTGGCACCGTCTGGACTGGTCCAGTGGCCGAAGGCCATCTTAACCCAGACCGGATCGTCCACCATTTCCGCCGTGAACAGGTGGTAGGTTGAGCCGACTTTGACCGCTCTTCCCCCTTCGAACCCATACTTGTTCCCTTTCGCGTCGGGCGATCGAGTTGTGATCACCGGACTACGTTCCTGGCTCACCAGGACCAGTTGGTTATCTGGAGTCCCGGTTTCTTGGAGCGAAAACGCGCAGACGAGGATGACACACGCAAAAAGGAAGACGGAAAACAGAATTCGAGAGAAGGCGTTCATGGCTTTATTCTGGCACGGACGGCAAAAGATTCGAAAGGAGTTGTAACGCCTCAGTAAAGCAACAACATTGCGCTGACAGTGAGATTGTAGGAGAGGTGAGCGAGAAATGCGGGCCAGATGGACTTCATCTTTTCTCTGACCAATGTAAAGATCAGGCCGAGCCCGATCACGATTGCCACCCACCAAAGAACCAACGGGAGCCTTACAGTTGACAGCTCGGAATTAGGGACGTAAAGGACGCCGAAAGCGAGCGCATTCAATACTGTCGCGGTCAGTTTGCCCCTGGATTCCCTGATCGACGTATGGAGCATGCCGCGAAAGAAAAATTCTTCGCCGACGGCTTTCGCGAGACTCAACAGAAGCATGAAGGCGACGACTTCCCCAAAAAGAGGCCTCTCGGGACTAATAGCGAAAAGGAAGTGGAAGAAGCTAAATGCCAGAAAGACATTAAGTAGCGCCAAAGTAAGAGTAGCCACCACCAGACCGAGCAACAACGCATACAGTGCGTACGCTCCGTTCCACCCGGTCTCGAGCCCCATCTCCCGGCGTCCGGTCCTAGAAAAGAAAACGAACGGTGCGAAACTCATGACGAGAAATCCGGCCAGCAGCACAAAGGGAGCGGGGACGGGGCCGACCAGACCGTAGACTCGAAGAACGACAAACAGGACGAACAAGACGCAGTTTAAGACCAGCGAGTTACGAAACACCGATCGCCAAACCGGCCTCAAAAGCGCGTCTTCTCCGCTCACGGTCTAGTCCTTGCCTTTCGCGACGGTAGCACACACCTACTTGTTCTCAGCGTGATCGGCACCCCTCCCGGCAAGCTGCGCTATCCCTATAAAACCGGCCTATCCACGACCATGAGGGTCATGTCGTCGGCAGGCCCGTCCGGTTGGCAATAGGCAAGAACGCTCGCGTACAGCTCTTCCTGAAACTTGGGGGCCGAAAGCTCGGACCGACTCACGGCCAGATCACGAAGACGGTCTTCTCCGAACTCTTCGCCCTGCTTGTTGGACGCCTCTACGATCCCGTCGGTGTAGATGAGGAGGCGGTCCCCGGCGTCCAGCCTCGTGTGGTCGGTCACGAAAACCGCATCCGGCAGCAGTCCCAGGACAAGCGAGTTGGACTCGAGCATTTGCACGGTTGCATCCGCTTTTATGATCATTGCCGGATTGTGCCCGGCACTGATGTAACTCAAGTCGCCGGTAGCGGTGTTCAAATCGCCGAAAAACAGCGTGATCATCTTGTTCTCCGGAGTGTTCGCTACCAGATACTGGTTCATCTTGTCGAGCAAAGTCTCGCCTCGAAATCCGGCGGATATAAGTGTCCTCAAGCTTCCCTGGAGCATGGTTTCCAGTAGGGCCGCGGGCATTCCCTTGCCAGAAACATCCGCCACGACTATGCCGACCCGGCCGTCGCCGAGCGGTATGATGTCGTAGTAGTCGCCCCCAACAGTGTTAGCCGGCTGCATGTGACAGTGGATTTGAATCTTGTTTTGCAGGAAGCTGGGCGGCGGAACAAGTTGAAATTGGATGGTCCGTGCTGCTTCCAGGTCTCCTTTCATCTCCGCCCCGATCCTGAACACTTCAGCCAAAACAATCAGAATTAAGCCGGTCATGATGGTCAGGCCGCTCAGCTCGGGGTCCGCTTGAAAATGAAGGTTCGCAGCGCTCACCCTTGGGGTAATTCGCAGGGCCCAATAGACCGCCATCGCGGAGCCTAGTAGTTCGAGGCCGATGATTAGAAATCCCATGCTCCGTATCCGAGAGACATTGGCGCGCACAAAGGGAGTTCCAGCCTTCAAGCTACCCAGAATCGCGCTCAGTCGTCGGATGATCAGTAACGTTATACCCAAGGCGGCGGCGATCATCGCCATTTGCTCGAGGAGCGTGCCAAGGTGCCGGCTCGGCATTCTAAGCCTGCCTTTCGCGTTCACTATCTCCGCGTTTTCTCCACCGAAATCCGGGGAAGTAATGCTGTAGGCCTGCCTGTCCAACTCGAATCGAACAGGAACATCCGTCGTCAAACGCCAGTCGGTGAACAGGCCCACGCCAGCAACAACCAGAACGATGACAACGCCGAAAAACAGAACCAGGTAGTAGGCAATGTCAACCATCAACTTGAGGGTGGCCGCAAGAGACCGCTTCCCGAGCATTCTCATGGTCTTATCTCTGTCGAAACAATGCCATTCTCTGGCGATGCACTGCAAGCTTTTCTGTGATTAACCGGTAAGAGCTATGGTGGAGCCGACTACTCGCCCGCTAACGTTCGTCGAAAACCAATGTATTGATTTGGATAACAACAGCCAGTATGGTTACGGAGAAATTATCACGCAGGAGGAACCGATGAATCCTAAGTCCAACTCCGATCGAACATTCGAAGACCGTCGCAGTTTCTTTAAGACTGCCGGGGCCGGAGTCGCGGCGGCAATCGTCGCCACCGCTCCAGCTCAGGCCGATCCAGCTCGTACCGAAAAAGCGAAACTTGCCCGGATAGCTTCGAACTGTTGGCCGGCCAGGAAGATCTTCAAGAGTCGGCGGAATCGGGAAGATCCCCCGGAAGTCGTGGAAATGAAAAAGAAATACGGGGAAATCACGATGCACGATTTTCCCCAATGGACCAAGGACACTTACCCCGGAGTCTATCACATGGATCTCTGGTCGTCGGTCTTCGGTGACCCGACAGACGATTCTCAGTACACGGCGGTAACTTTTCAGAGGAATGGCCGCACTCAAACCTTCTACGAGTGGGATCCGTCGAAGCCGTCATCGAAGCGTTGGGTGGAGGAACTGGCGAATATCCAGGTGAAAACGGGAACGATATGCAGTCATATTTCGAACAACGCCCCTCGAAACCTCGCCGATCCGAACGAAGAGCTTCGACAGGAAGGGGTTCGAGTGGCGAAGATGTGGATGGACGTCGCCTCCGTTCTGGGCGCCAAGACGATGCGGGCCAACACCGGGGTTCAGGGGGTTCGAGTCATGCCCGAAGCCTCTTCCAGCGACCAGGGTTATCCGCGTAACGACAAGATAGTGGTTTACCTGGAACAATGCATCAAGTCCTTTCGAGAGCTTGCCGAATACGGGGAGAAGAAGGATGTTGCGATTACGATTGAAAACCATTGGGGGCTTTGCGCCAACCCGATGAATATCAAGATCGTGATCGACGAAGTGAATCATCCCTACTGCGAGGCGACTCCCGACTTCTGCAACTGGGAGCACGAATACCATCTCTTCCACGGTCTGGAAGTACTGATGCCGTATACCCGTCACCACGTTCATGCGAAGTACTGGGATCGCTGGAAGACAGAGACCAAGGATTGGAACGATGTGGCTCGCTGCGTTCGAATTTTGAACGCTCATAAGTTCACGGGGACGATCTCGATCGAGTATGAGCATGGGCCATGGGACGATATCGAAGGGTCGAAGTGGCTGATGGATCAAGTTCTGGCTGCCCTCTGAGCCTGCGCGGATCCGTCGCTATCCACGATTGATGACTTCAAGCTTCCGGATTGTCAGCCCGGATGGCCACCTGTTTGGTTATCCCACCGGGCGGGGGACCCGCTTCGTCTTATCCTGCGGGGTGTTGGCGGTTTGTGCCATTGTGGCATCAGCAACCGGAGGGATCTTAGGCTGCTTGGGATCGTCCTGATACGAGGGCGTCATGATCTGGATGCCGGCCTCGCTGAACGCGTCCAGAATGTTTCTGTTTAACGCCGCTTCAGCCAGGTAAATCGGCACGCCTGGTTCCAGATAGGCGTTCAATTCGTACGCGACACTGAACTGGTCGAGCGCCCGCTCGAGGACGAACGGTTCAGGTGACGTCCGCACCCCCGGTGTACGCAAGGCGGCCGCCTTGAGTAACGTCTCTACCTGCCGCCAAGGTGCCTCATAGCCTATACCTACCGTCGAGGTGACGACCAGTCCTTGAGTGTCCGGCGAGGTCAGATTCACAACCCGGTGAGCGAGGACGTTCGCGTTGGGTAGGGTGATGAGCCGGTTGGTCCTGGTCCTGAGTTGAGTCGTCAAGACCGATTTGTTCAAGACGTACCCGCAGTCCTCGCCGATCATGACCAAGTCGCC
>DAOTAI010000332.1:0-5729 GCA_035593865.1 Acidobacteriota bacterium | reverse complement strand
GGCCATCGGACGCTCCTCTGGAGCAGGACCGATCCAGCGTCCTCTCCGTATATAATTAACGCTCGACATCGAAAATCTACGAACCTTTTTTGGGGGAAAAAGGGTGGGACGGAGAAAAGCACCGTTTCCACGGGGAGGGCCCCTGCGCCCCTAGGTCAAAAGCACTGTCCCCAAGAGGAGGCTTTGTTTTATGCTTCCTGTTGGTCATGGAGCATCTGATTGGCCCTGAAACATTCACTCCCCTGTCTTCCTGGATACTGATTCTGGTTCTCATAGCCTCGATCTTTTTCCTGGTAAAGGCCGCCGACCTCTTGGTCGAAGGGGCCTCCGGCCTGGCTTATCGCCTGGGCATCCCGCAGGTTATTGTTGGCGCCACCGTGATCTCCTTAGGCACGACGACTCCCGAATGTGCCGTCTCGGTTATGGCGGCGTGGTCGGGCAATTCAGGTCTTGCCCTCGGCAATGCAGTCGGTTCGGTCATCGCTGACACAGGGCTTATCTTTGGACTCGGCTGTCTGATCAAGCATTTGACGGCTGATCGCTTCGTCCTGAACCGGCAGGGTTGGATTCAGGTCTCGGTCGCTGTCCTCCTTGCTCTTTTGTGTTATGGCACTTGGATCATGAACGGGGAATATGCGGCGCTCGGCCGGCCGGTTGGTCTCCTGCTGTTGCTTCTTCTCGCGGGCTACCTGTGTGTGTCTGTCCGGTGGGCCAGGAACCACCCGCAGGGTATGCGTGGTGTTGTGCCGGAAGCGATGGCTGGCAAGGCGCCAGGACTTCCGGACACGAAAGAGGTCGCTCGCCGCGAAAGACCAATCTGGCTCCTTGCCAGAATCCTGTCAGGTCTCATCATTGTGATTTTTGCGAGTCATATCCTGATTCTCGCCGTATCGGAATTGGTGCTGCGCTGGGGAGTCCCGCAAGTTGTCGTTGCCAGCACGATTGTCGCGTTAGGCACTTCAACTCCGGAACTCGTAATTGGGCTTGCGAGCGTATTCAAAGGACACGACGAAATCCTCGTTGGCAATGTGATAGGCGCTGACATTCTTAATATTCTCTTTGTGACTGGCGCCTCAGCGGTGGCCAGTCCGCTCTTCATGTTTGACCAGCAAGCCCAAGTTCCAGCGATTTTCCTGATTCTGCATCTGCCCGTCATGCTCCTGATTCTTGGGATTTTTCGGCTCTGCATTTTCGATGCCTCGAAACGCGGGCGGTTCAGTCGCTGGATGGGCATTCCTTTGCTCACAGTCTATGTTGTCTATTCGGTTTTACAATACGTTGTCAGTTAACAAGGCTTTCGACCAGCACGAGGTGAAAAGCGTTCATGAACAGAAGAGATTTTGTAAAGACAGTAGGCGGAGCTGCCGGGGCGGGATTCTCGTCGAGGCTAAATCCCACTCCAGCACGCAGCCAGAAGGCACTGCAGTTTCTGCAGGACAAAACCGAGGACCAGATGCTTTTTCCCTGCCCGGCGGACGGCGCCTCCCTGTCCGTCACTCCGGCCGGATTGGCCTGGCTCCCTTGCCTAGAAGCCGCCAGTTACCGTGTCGAGATTTACCGGAAAGGGGGTAGGCGGGTTTACGAGAAGGAGGTGGGCGCCGACCCGGTCCACTTGCCTGATCGAACGCTGGCGCCGGGCACTTACACGTGGGACGTCATCGCTCTGGATGAAGCGGGAAAGGAGCAGGCGCGCCGCGGGGTGCAGGCCTTTACTATCGAACGAGGAGCCGACAAACTTCCTTGGACGAGCCCTGAAAAGTTGCTCGCACGCGTGCCGCAAGGGCACCCCCGGCTCCTCTATCCGAAGGCCGATCTGCCCGCCATTCGCCGAACGCTCGAAACCACTCGAAAGCGTTCATGGGAGGCTTGCCTGGCCGCAGCCGAGCGAGCACTTGAAATGCCTGCTCCTCAGTACCCTGACTACCATCAACTCGAGGATCCCCGCGAGATTCGCATGGCATACGGCCGGTATTTCGGCGATTTCCGTCGCTATATTGACAGCGCTCTCATGGATCTTTCGCTGGCCTTCCTTATGACCGAGGAGCCCAAGTACGCCGAGGCGGCGAAGCGCATCCTGCTTGAAGTTGCCTCGTGGCCTACGAGTGACGACGATGTGACTTCTGTCAGCGCGAAATGGGGAGACGAACCCGGGCTCAGCCTTTCGAAATGCGCGCACCGGGCGTACGACTGGCTTTACGACGCCCTCGATCCGAATGAGAGGAAACGAGTGTTTGCCATGTGTGAGGCCAGGGCGTGGCAGACCTATCGCCGGCTGAAAAAAAGAAACTATCTGACCTACCCGGGCGAGAGCCACAACGGGAGACTGATTGCCTACCTTGCCGACATGGCTCTGGTCATGGCGGGCGAATCCGAGGGGGCAAAAACCTGGCTCGATTACTCGCTGAAAGCCTTGACTACGTTCTATCCCCATTGGGCAGGCCAAGATGGTGGTTGGGCAGAAGGAACAGCCTACGGTCTCTGGTACAACCAGTTCTACATACCTGCTTTTGAAGGACTGCGTCGACTAACCGGTTTTGATCTCTGGAAGCGGCCATTCTTCAAGAATGTCCGGTATTTCTTTTTTTATTGCACCGCAATCCGGGGCGAAATGCGGCCTTTTGGGGACAGTGCTCTTTATGGCGGGCCGGGCGTCAACCGTGGGAGCGGTTATGCGGATCTAATGTGGTTCCATGCGCATCGCTATAAAGACCCGAATATCGGCTGGTGGGTGAAACAAATCAAGGACTGGGAGGGCAGCCGTGGGGAGCTGGCTCTGATTTTTGAAGATGAGCCGCCCAGCACAACACCCAAAGACATACCCCACTCCAAGTTCTTCCCGAGCGTCGGCTGGGCAGGTTTGCATAGCGATATCACCCGCCCGGACGAGGATACCTGCCTCATCTTCAAAAGCAGCCCATATGGCAGTGTGTCACACAGTCATGCTGATCAGAATTCATTTGCCATCATGAAAGGTGGCAAGGCCCTCGCTATCCCATCGGGATACTACGGACCTTCATATGGAATGCCTCACCACGCTGAATGGACCCGATCAACCAAGGCAAACAACTGCGTTCTTGTCAACGGGGAAGGCCAAGTTATTCGAAAAGCGCAGGCGAATGGGCGGATTGTGGCGTTCAGGGATGAGAAGGGCTACACATACGTCAGCGGCGACGCGACTCCAGCCTATATGGGAAAGCTCAAGCGGTTCGAACGCCGTATTCTCTTTCTGCGTCCGGCGCTTTTTCTCTTACTGGATGATCTCTCGGCGCCTGCCCCTTCGCGGTATCAGTGGATGTTGCACGCGCTCGAGGAAATGAAACTGAAAGACATGCAGATTACCTCCACTCGTGGCGGCGCTCGGTTGGACGTCACACTGCGATCGACTGCCGGCCTTCACCTAAGCCAGACCGATAAGTTCGACACCCCCTACAACGAAGGCATTCCCCCCGAATATCACCGGGAAGTAGCCAACCACTGGCATGTGACGGCTGAAACAGTAACGATGGCTGCGGACGCTCGGATCGGAGCCGTTATGTCCGTCAGCGGACCGGCGGATCTCGTTGAGGTGCAAATCCTCGAACATCCGGGTTGGTTTGGCGCCAAGGCGATAGGCAATTTCGGCGAAACTATCGGCTGGGTTCAGCTGCAAGCTGGTTCGCCAGGTCCCGCCGGGTTCGGGGCTGCAGTCGATTCAGGGAAAGCCGTAATATGCGGGGTGACTGGGGCTGGCCAGCTGTTCTCGGCGGCGTGATACCCGACTATGCTTTAGTGAAGCGGCTCGCGCGACACGCCGGGCTCGAGAAAGTTACCCGACTTTTGTCTGGGATTTATCATGGGGTCGCAAGGGAGACTGTTATGAAAACGCTGAAGAACATCCTCATAGGGCTTTTGTTACTTGCTCCCGTTTGTGCCTGGCTCTACTCACTGGACCGGACTCCCGTGAGCCAGGAACTGATCGTCTGTGGTTGGGACGAGGTGTTCGTTTTGGAATTTCGTTCCGGCCAGGAGCCTAAAAAGATCTGGAGCTGGCGCGCAGCCGAATCGAGCGATTTGCCGGACGAGTTCAAATCTCTCTTTAGGACGACCGATGAATGTAAACCAGTCGCTAATGGGGCCGAATTGTTGATCACTTCCTCCGGTGGAGGGGTGGCTCTCATCGACTATAGGGAAAAGCGGGTGCTGTTTTACGGGCGCGCTGCGAACGCCCACTCCGCGGATGCCTTGCCGAACGGCCGGATCGCCGTCGCCGCCTCGCGCGACCCTCAGGGCCGTGGAGACCGCCTGGTCATCTTTGATCGATCCCGATCCGATGAACCGCTCTGGACAGAGGAGCTTCCGTCGGGTCACGGAGTCGTCTGGGACGACAAACGCCAACTCCTGTGGGCGCTCGCGGATGCGGACCTGCGCATCTACGAATTGCGTGACTGGCAAACAACCGAACCAAAATTAAAGCGCGTTTCGACGGTCGTTTTGCCTGAGGACGGGGGGCACGATCTCTATCCCGTTCCCGGTACTTCGCTGTTTACTGTGACGACGGCAAATCATTGCTGGATCTTCGATCGTGATGCTCGGACTTTTGTCTTGCATCCGAACTTGGGACAACTCAAGAGCGTGAAAAGCATCAGCATTCACCCCGAAACCCGGCAACTGGTTTACGTACAGGCCGAAGAGCCGAACTGGTGGGCTGAGAGGCTCCATTTCCTGAATCCAGACAAGACCCTGCACACGGCTGGAGAGCATTTCTACAAGGCCCGCTGGAAGATTCCTCCTCAGGGTTCCAGAGAGTTCTAACGAATTCGCCTGGGACGCTTTGGCACGCCAGCTCAAGGCAAATCCGCAGCCTGCATCCCTGATAGCTCCCGGCCACACTTGGGGCAGAACCTGTCCCCCGGGTTAATCGCTGACTTGCACTGAGGACAAGTGGGACGAAGCGCAAATCGGCAGGATGGGCAAAAGTTGACGGAGGGCTCGATGACGGCACCGCACTGCGGACACTGCACTCTCAAGGGGTTGCGGACCAGGAAATAGATGATAAAGCCAATGGCGTTCGGGATGAATATGACGAGCAGCGTCCAGAGAGTTCGGCTCATACCGCGACGCCCGGCGTCGCGATTGACGTAACCGACCATAAGAACGAGGAATGCCAGGGCACTGGCGGCTAGTGTCGTGAAGGCAATCTGGAGCGCCAGTGGAGGCGGGTTTTGTTCCGACGGCCAAAGAAATCTGAAAAACACAAACTGAGTTCCGACGAAAAGCAGTAGGGCGACGATGATCGACCATCGCGGCACGACCCTGATTTCCCGACCCAAATCAAATCTCTCGCGCTTCATCTTGAATCTCCTTAGTTACTTACGCACCGAGCTCTAACAAATGCTGCGATTTCGAAAATTCCGGACGCCTCATCAACACAAACGTTAACGCCACCAGCGTTGCGGGAAAAAACCACCCCACCAGGAAAATACTGAGCCATACACCGTCGGCCCAGCCCAGCGATCGCCCCAGCCATGCGAACCAGTACCACATCAGGGCGCCAGTGATGACCATCCATACAAATGAAAAGCTAGCAGCGCCCCAGAGCAAGGGCACCCGCCTTCGTTGCTCTTCGATTTCTGCAGCCCGGTTGCGCACTCGACTGACGGTGGCTCTGATCATGAGCGGATCCACGCGAACGGACATCGACCGGACGGACAAAACAGCGCGGGAGAGCGCGTCGGCTTTGCGGGAGCAAG